>JAUZPM010000057.1 GCA_030705925.1 Bacillota bacterium | reverse complement strand
CAGCGGGGGACAGCAGCACGAAAATTGCGACGACTGCGTTTGTGGCTTCCGCAAATGCCGCAAGTGCGACAAAGCTTGCGACGGCAAGGGCGATAAACGGAGTGGCATTTGACGGAACGGCGAATATTACGGTCGCTGATTCCACGAAGGCTCCGCTGGCATCACCGGCTCTTACTGGGACGCCGACGGCTCCCACTCCGATAGCGGGGGACAACAGCACGAAAATTGCAACGACCGCGTTTGTAAATGTGGTTGCAAACGGAATCAATGGCATAAAAACATACGATCCGGCAAATATAAACAATATCATTGCGCCAGGGTTATACATGACCTCAAGCTCGGGCGAAACCGAATACATGAATATCAATATCCTGTTCGTCGCAGTCGACTGTGACGGCGCCTCAACTCCCAGCAAAATCTTTCAGGAGCAGTTCACCTATAAAAGCAAGGACGATCCATATTATTACTCGCTTTTATATAGAACAAGCTCTGACGGCGGAAAAACATGGGATAACTGGCGCGTTCATGCTTTGCCGCCCGCGACGACAACGTCGTTAGGCGTTGTTCAGCTAAACGACACGCTGACAAGCACCAGCAGTGCGCTGGCTTTGACGGCGAATCAGGGCTGCTTGCTGCAAAACACGAAAGCCCCGCTGGCTTCGCCCGCATTCACAGGAACGCCAACCGCGCCGACACCCGGTCAATACGACAGAAGCACGAAAATTGCGACCACCGATTACGTTTTGACGGCGATCAACAATTCCAAGCCTGACGCCGGATATACGGGAACGATCAATCCGACCACTTACGCATGTGAGATTTACGTTGAAAACGGTATCATAACAGGCTGGCAATGCGATTAATTTTACCGCGCGGCTGATGCTGCCGGTTAGAAGAAGTGGAGGGCTGTTATGGCTCAATATACGCCTAATTATAATTTGAAAAAGCCGGATCGCTCGGATCTGTACAGTGTAACCGATATGAACAGCAATGCGGACATTATAGACAACGCGCTTGCACTTGTCGCCGAAAACGGGATCAAATCCGCCACTTACGATGACCTCGATAATATGAAAACCGCCGACTGCAAGGGTGTTTATTTATTATCAGACTGCTCTGATTTTGTTATTGTCACCGCAACAAGCGGCGGCATAATCTTTCAGTATGACATCAGCTATGATGGAAGTGACATCGTGACTGAGTCATGGAGGACTTATGACGCCTCTGACGGCTATTGGGAACCTTGGATCTCAAATGCCAAGATTCCCTCAGGATCTATTTATGCGGCGGGTATCGTTCAGCTAAACGACACGCTGACAAGCACCAGCAGTGCGCTGGCTTTGACGGCGAATCAGGGCAGAGTGCTGCAAAACACGAAAGCGCCGCTGGTGTCGCCCGCATTCACAGGAACACCGACTGCACCGACACCGACAGCGGGGGACAGCAGCACAAAATTAGCAACAACTGCATTTGTAAATGCGGCGGTAACTTCATGCAGCCAGACTGCCGAAGCGGAGCTTACCAGTGTGCAAAATCAGCTTAATGTTATTAATCCACCGCAAGGTATTGCTAGAGCAAATTTAGGCAACCCTTCAGCTCTTGAGGCAGGAATGATAGATTCGGAAGCAACTAATAAGTTGTGGTTTTATGACGTTAGTAAAATATCTTTTGAAACAAGCACTGATGATGTTACTTACACTTCATACGCAGTGTCTGATTCTGATAAAGCTAATCTGGTAAGCGGAAACAGTAACGCTGATATTAGAATTAACAAAGGGTCTTATATGAGGATAACAATTGATAATGACTCCACATATGTTTTTTTAGATTGGATGTATTTGTACCTTACGACCAATGGTGATACTATGCAGATAAAAATTGATAAGAAAAGGGATGATTCTACAGATTGGGTCACAGTAGTACCATATACAAATGCAGTAAGCACATGGCCGGGACATATATTTTTGCCTCACGATAACATTGCTTTTTCTAATCAAACAACTCAATATCATTATAATCATGTAAGAATTACCGTTAAAGCAAATAGTGGAACTAATACGAGCACCAATTTTATGGGATTGTATGGGCTTGAGTGGTGGGGGGGAACATTCGGGAAAAGGACGATTTACTCTTGGGATGCTAATAAAAATGTGACGTTTCCAGCCAGTGTTACAGCCGCAACTCCGCCAACAGGAGACAATAGTTCAAAGCTTGCGACTACTGCTTTTGTAAAGGCGGTTGCAGATGGGATAAGTGGGATCAAAGTATTCAGCGAATCGGATATTGACAGCATTACCGAGCCGGGGATATATGTTACATCGACCTCTGACGACCCTGATTATCTGAATGTCAGCTATCTGTTTGTCGCAAAAGATGTCACAAACGGGGCAAACAGGGTCTTTCAGGAGCAATTCAAATATAAAAGCAAGGATGATCCATACTTTTATTCACTGCTTTACAGGACAAGCTTTAACGGAGGAGCGTCCTGGGACACATGGAGAGTCCATGCGCTGCCGTCCGCGACGACAACGTCGTTAGGCGTTGTTCAGCTGAACGACACGCTGACAAGCACCAGCAATGCGCTGGCTTTGACGGCGAATCAGGGCAGGGTGCTTCAAAGCACGAAAGCACCGCTATATTCGCCCGCGCTTACGGGGACACCGACGGCTCCAACTCCGACAGCGGAGGACAATAGCACTAAATTAGCAACAACAGCATTTGTGAAAAATGCTGTTATAAGTTCTGGAAATTTACCAGTAGTTTCGGGTAATAGTGGCAAGATGCTTATTTGCAACGGTACAAATTGGAATGCAGGATACGGAATAACAAAAATCACTAATGTTTCAAGTGAAAATAATTCAGCAGTTTATTTTAATGATACGGGTATTATTATATCACGTAACATAGTAGATTCTAATACAGCATTTACGGTAAATCAAGCTAATGCAGCAAGTACTGGTAAAATAGCATCGTTCCAATTTGGTGGAACTGAAAAAGCATCAATCAGTAAAAATGGCTTTATTTCAGCAGCAGGTTATGAAATAAATGGTGTACCAGTTACCGGATTACAGTTTAAAGAATTATCGGATGAGTCTAGCTATGACACTATTACAGAATGCGGGATTTACCAAGTTAATCTAGCTTCAGACGTTTATGAAACCTACTGCTTAGAAGTAACTTCAGATCGAATATATGATACTGATTATAGTGGTGACTATGAACCGGGTGTTATTCAGCATCGTTATAAAACTGATGGAAGTTATGATAAAACACGTCAATCTATTCTTTCCTCAGGTGTATGGTCTGACTGGGCAGATACAGCAGATAAAAATGAAATTAGTAGTTTAGACACGAGATTAGAAGCGGTTGAAAGTGACACTTATTTACAAATAAGAAACATGGTGAATAATGGTAATTTTAGTAATGGGACAGTGGGATGGACTACTACAGTAGGTGCAACATTATCTTCAAGTGGTGTTGGTATGGGGACAATGTTAGCAACATTACGAAAAGGTTCTGTATATATACCACAATTTGTAAGCTTTGCTAACCATGTTTATTATGTTGCAACTAATTTAAAAACAACGTCAAGTAATGTTGGAATTGTTTCATCAGGTAATATGCTTAAATATCACAGTGGTAGCGGAAATTTTGAAATAGTATCAATCAATACTACTGCATTAGATTCAAATTTATGGTCTATAGGAATACGTGACTACAGAAGTTCTGGATGGGACAATATTTATATTGGTTATTTTTTAATAGTGGACTTGACTTGTACATTTGGTGCTGGAAATGAACCAACAGCCGCAGAAATGGATGTTATCTTAGCACAATATACTGATAATTATGGCTATTTTAACGAGGTTGTAAACCTTTGCGACAACCAGAAATTTGTTCCATATCTTATGAAACGACTTCGCAATACCTCTTATAATGCATCACAAATCACTGAACCAACTTCAAATAATAATGCGACAATAGCATTAAATACGGCAGGTACAGTAGTGACTAGAAATGTAGCTGACGGAAATGCTGCACTTACGATTAATCAGGTAAATTCAGCAAGTACAGGAGAAATCGCTTCGTTTCAGTTTAATGGAACTAAAAAAGCATCAATTGATAAAAATGGAAACTTTAATACAACTGGGAATATAACAACATCAGGCAACGTAAAAGCTCAACAGTATTACGACAATAACAACAGAATGGTTTTACCTTTATATACAAGTTTCGCTGAATACTCACTCTCAAGTGACAGTACTACGTATAGTGTATCAATTGATTTTGTTATACCCTTAATGGTTATTGTTGAAATTGAATCTGATGAAGGTACATGGGGATATTACCCTGTTATGATAGGGAGTGAAACAACTTGGAGCGGTGGTAGTATATCAGCTACATATAATAATGGGTCAGTTGATGTGACAATTGACAATGCAAATGCTATGACATCTACTCTTGATATTACAGTAATTGGTTGTTATTAATATTTTTAAGGAGGAATAAAAATGGCACTTTATAAGGAACTTATCGACAACAAAGGGCAAACAACAAAATATCACCGTATACAGGCGGTGGCTCAGGTTTATAACGGCAGTGAGGAAAATGTGCAGATCAATCTTGCAGGATATGCTGACACCCAGTACAGAGAAACAGAAAAGGCTAAGCCTGATAACTCTATGATCGTTTCATCAACGGCTATCACGTTATCTTTAGATGATAGTAAAGGATATACTAGAGAGGCACTTTACGCAAGAATAAAAGCGGAAGTTGCAGAGTTTGCTGATGCGCAAGATTGCTGAATGCACACTGCTTTTTTCTGGGAGGCGATAGTAACTTGCACAGCAGAAGCAGCTTGATCAATACAAAAATGCGCTTTGAAATGGCTTTTGATGACCAATTCAAGGCGCATTTTTATGTATTATTTTTCTAAAGGGGCGTTTTGCAACAGCCACTTTTTAAGGAGTAGAAAAATGACTGAAATAGATCTCTCAATCGTATTAACATTCTTTTCTGTTACCCTTGCCGCGGTCTTCGGATTTATGGCACTGAAGCGAAACAACAAAGCCGATACCAAAGAGGACGCGTCGGTTATGGCTACAGTTATTGTCAAGCTTGAAAACATCGGCATAGGCATCACGGAAATAAAGAACGAGATGAGTAATGTCAAAAACGACATCAAAGAAAGCAGGGAGCGCCTTATTAAAGTCGAAGAGTCGGCAAAGCAGGCGCACAAGCGGCTCGATGAACATTTAGAGCGCGAACACGATATCATTGTTTCAAAGGGGGCCTCATAATGAAAAAACGCAAAAAAAGACGTGAGTTTTCGAAGGTGATACTCACTTGGGTGACGGCAGGAGTTGTGTTCGTCGTCATTTTTTCTTGTGCGATGTCTTGGAAAACAAACGACATGAGCGTGTTCCAGTATCTTATCCCGGCAGTCTTCACAGAACTGGCGACTGCAACTGGATTTTATTACAACAAAGCAAAAGCTGAAAACATTGTAAAAATTCAAAATAACGTGCCGAAGGATAAAAACGACGGCGAATAAAAGAAGGGGAAGTTAACTTATGAACGATCTTGCAAAATACATATTGGATGGAATATTGACACTCGCAATGGGAATTGCACTTAAATTCGCAGTTCCGTATATAAAGTCGCTTTTGAATGTTAAAAATTTCAACTTTATATCAGCTTGGGTGGACAAGCTCGTCGCCGCAGCGGAGCAGACGATTCAGGGCACTAAAATGGGCGCAACGCGTAAGCTTTGGGTCATAAATATGCTTAATAAACTCGGAATTGCCGTTGATGACGGGGTCAATGCGCTGATCGAGGCGTCTGTTAAGGCGCTTAATGACGCTGTTGATGAGGCGGCTGGCGGGATTGCAAAAGAGATCGCAAATGAAACGTCTAATACTTATCATAGCGATGATCCTGTTGCCACTGATTCGGGGAAAAGCTTAGATGCTCAGCAAAATGCAGACTCTGCCGGCACAATTTCTGCGTGTGATAATAATATAGAGGATGGTATACCTGTTAAAGCAGAGGTAAGCGAATAGGAAGAAGGCATATTGATGTATCCATTTAATAATTATACAATTTCCTGTGTATACGGCAGAAAGGGGAGCTGGGCTTGCGGCTATCACACCGGAACTGATTTCGTAGCAGTGGGCGATGACAATGTAATGGCTGTTGCATCCGGCACGGTAAGCACGGCTGCATTTGACAAGTCATACGGAAAATATGTCGTAGTTCATCACGACGACGGCACAGCCTCACGCTATGCTCACCTTGCGTCATATAATGTTAAGGTCAATGATAAAATCGCCGAGGGGCAAGTCATTGGCACAGAGGGCAGCACAGGCAACAGCACAGGCAAGCACCTGCACCTTGAGGTGTACGGCAAGCTGCCTGTTGTGTACCCGATGCCCTTCCCGGGGAACACGATAAATCCAATAGGTTATTTGGAGGAGCATAATATGGGATACAAGAAAATCAGCAATTATTTGTATGAGGTGGTTTCTCCGACAGCAAATACTTTCCCACAGGAATGGGAGAAGGCAAAGAGGACGACAGCAATCAAAAATTACTGCAACTTCATGTTTTATACGCCGCTTAGCGCAGCAGATCCTAAATTCGGAAAGTACTACCCGGTCGGCAACTTTGCAATCGACGGCAGAGTTATAAACCAGGCAAAAGACTTTCCGGACTGGATTGACATAGCGAAACTGTCGACAGTGGGAAGAAAGCTCAGCACGTTTTATGTCACAAAGGACCAGGAGGCTTTCTACGACGAGCTGAATCAGATAGACAACATCCAAAACCTGCTGTGGGCTGCAAGCGGCATTCCTGTCATCAAGAACGGCAAGGAGGTATCAGCTTCCCGTGATATTTATCGGCAGGGATGGCGGGACGACAAATTCCGCTGTACCTGGCACACGATGCTTGCGTTCAAGAGTGACAAGGCGTATGTATTCGCGTTTTACAACAGGAAGTCAGGGGCGGCGGCAGCGACCACCGAGATATACAACACGTTCAAAGATTATGGTTTCAACTATATGATAGTGTATGACGGCGGCACACCATTTGTCTTCGATGTTAACGGAACCAATGTTGCTGTGACGGACGGCAATGCTGTTATTGATACGATACTAAGATATAATGCATGATAAAAAAAGCGGCTCATCGTTTGAAACGGTGAGCCGCTTTTTTTATGGGCGGGTATAAGTAGCAATTGTTTAGGATTATGATTATGAGAGCCAACCAAACGTGGCCATGCGTAGGATTAGCTATCCCTATTATTTATATACGAACCTTTCCTCGAGAATCAATTTAAGATTGGGAAGAAGCATTCCTGTGTTTTCCTTGTATTCCACATATTCGGGTTTGCTTTTTAGCTCGCGTTCTTCCAGCATGGGGACGCTGATGAAGATGAACATAAGAGTGTTGAGTATAGCGCCGAAGACGCAAAACCATAGCCTTTGATCTGCAAAATACGCCATGAGGAAGACCCCCCACCACATCAGTATCTCGCCGAGATAATTCGGATGCCGCATGTATTTCCAAAGACCTTCACGATTTACGCCGCCTGTTCCATTTTTGCGGAATCTGCTCATCTGACGGTCGGACATGGCTTGCATCATGATGGCAAAAATGGATATAAGTGAGCCTAAAACGATCCCGATATTAAATACTGTGAAATCGCTTATAAAAATGATTGCCGGCATCATCACAAAAAATACGACCAGAGTGGGGAAGAGGTGTATGCCGAAAAGATTGGTTATAAACCACAGCTTGGGTTTTGATGCTTTTAAGTTTGTATATCGCCAGTCCTGAACGCTGAGATTTTTGAAGGTTGTCGCCCAGTGAAGCGTAAGGCGCAGTCCCCAGAACATTATAATCCCAATGATTAGCATTACGCCGGTGTTCCAAATTTTTAAATAAGCCGCTGTCAAGGGCAAGATAACTATAGGCGCAACGCTCCAGTATGGGTCATAGACTGAGGCGTTACCTAAAATAAGACTGAAGATATATATGAAAATCGTGGCGGCGACATCCGCAGCGCAAAGCCTTACGTAAAGGTATGCACCAGGCAGATTCATAAAGATAAATATGCCAAGGATCGCTGCTGATATGTAGATCAAAAGCAGGGCAATAAAGCCGGATAGTCTCAATTTTTTAAGCATTCCAGTTGCTCCCCCCGATTGCCTTTTATATATTATATCACAAATGATAAGGAAACGATTACATAAAATAATATTGACAAAATGAGCTGTTGGTGCTATTCTCTAATTATTGAACTAGTAAATTAGTAATTTACTGAATGGAGATAAATATATGAAAATACCAACGACTTTAAAACATAAACCTGTTATCGTTTCGGATAATTATGAAAACATTGACGGCAGAAAGGCTTATAATTCAGATGCAAAGGGGCTGTCTCTCGGACTTGCGCAGTGGAACGACAGGGGAAAGCTTGACATTTCGGCAAAAATTTGGCGGTATACCGGCGAAAAGTGGTCGAGACAGTCAGAGGAGATGCCGATGCACAGGGTGCTCGACCTTGCAATACTTGTCTGCAGAAGCAGCCTATATTTCAGAGAGGCTTACCGTTTTTCAAAGCTGTACGATCCTGACAATACTACTATCGACCGCGTCGGACTTCAGGGTGACGCTATGACCGTTTCGGTTTGTACCGATAACCCAATGATCGACGAGGATATAAAGATATTTCAGCAAAAACTCAGCGACGATGACGAGCTGCTTGGCGAACGCTTTCGAGTATTGTCACAGCTTCTTAAGGAATTGGGATATTGATCGGAGGGTGTCATGGATAAATTAAGACGTAAAGAGCTTTTAGAAGAATATAAACAGATAAAGACATATATGGGTGTTGTGAAAATAACCAATGTTAAGAACGGAAAAATATTTCTCGCCGCTTTTCCAAATCTCAAAAACATATGGACTAGGATCGAAGGTCAGCTGAATATGGGCAGGCATACAAATTCAAAGCTGCAAAAAGACTGGAACGAATATGGAGCCGACGCATTCATATTTGAAATTTTGGAGGAAAAGAAGACTGACGATATGATCGATGTCGCATTCGAAGCAAAACTGCTGTTAAAAAACTGGCTTATAAAGCTTCAGCCTTTCGATGAGTGCGGTTACAACAAACGACCTGACAATATAGAATAGGAGCTTTCAGACTCCTTAATTTAAAATAACAGGCTCTCTGCTGTATCGTATACAACAGAGAGCCTGTTATCTGTCTGCCTATAATATCGGGTAAATTTATTCATGCATAATGCGTTCTTTCTTAAGGTTTTTGATTTTAAGCCATAGTCTGAATGTACCTGCTGCCAAAAATATCAGCAGTATTGACAGCAGTATGGCACAGAACATATTGAGCACTGAACCCATTGCAGCGGTGGCGGCGTTAGTGGTAAGGGCGGAAATCTCAAGAGGCAACAGGCACAAAAACAGAGTGAGGATACGTTTACAATGGCTTATTTTTGAGTCGATATCACTAAACAGGTCAAACGCTCCGTCTGATTTCTTCCGCAAATATACCCAGCGCATGTATGATCCGACATGTTCGATGCCTGATCCCTCAAGAAAATGTATATATGAAACGCTTTCCGGGTGCGTTGGGTATTGATTAAGAAGCTCGATGCGATAACTGTATTCACTGGGCGTGCCCTCTTCAAATATGTATTTGCAGAAGCCAACACCAACAAGCTGTAATCCTTGCGCTGACATTTCGTTCAGCCAAAGCTCTTCTTTTTCATATTCCCATGCAAAAAATAATTTATGTTTTGTGATCCTCATTGCATATTACCTCCGACTGTTTTTTCACCGTTTGTCAAAAGCTCTTGAAGCCTTAAAATCTCATTATTGACTGCGTTCCTGCCGGAACCGGTTATTATGTATTCTTTTTTCCTGCTGTTTCTTTCACCCGGCAAAGCGGATATCCAGCCTTTTTCAAGAAGGGTATTTATAGCTCCGTAAAGCGTCCCCGCAGCAAGCCTGACACGCCCGGCGCTTAAACCCTCGACCTTTTGCATTATCCCGTATCCATGCAGTGGTTCATAAAGAGACAGCAGGATATAATACACTGCTTCTGTCAAGGCTATATTTTCATTTATCATTATATCGACCTCCGTTATGTCATTTACCGCTATATCAGATTACGATATAAGTATAACGGCGCCCGATATACTTGTCAAGTACTTTAACATATATTTTCAAAACGCAGCATAGAATAGAAAAAAGTCTTGAGAAGGGGAATGCTGCGTATGAAAGAACTGGACCTATATAAAGTGTTTGCTCAATATCGTGACCCCATGAATCCGTATGGGGCGGTTAAGGGACGAAAATATACTATAACTCATTCTGATCTTACTGCCGATCTATTCGTTTTTATTGCGGGCGAATATGCGGAGGATAAAATCACGAGGATGCGCGACGAAGTCCGATTAGACTGGCAGGAGGATTACAAAGGGCCGCTTCTTTATGGCTCGGTATTGGTGGACGGATACGGAGTGGCGGGCAGTTCTGCGCTTCGCAATCAGATATTTTACAGAGAGATGCCAACCGCACTGCAGGCGCTTCGTCAGGCAGACCGGTTTTTATTTGAGAGATACGTCGATTTAGACAGCGCGCCCGTGATAATAGAATTCGTTTCGGCAATCCCCGAATATGACAAAACGTATGATTTCGGGAGGATAGGCGATTATAAGATTACATAAATATTAAAAAAAAAAGGAAGCGTAAAGCTTCCTTTTTTCAGTGAGAGAGAATGCTTTTTATATCGGCTTTAAGTTTATGCGAGGTCAGATGTATAGCGAATTCTTCTATTGCGGAAATGGTTGCCACTGTACAGATTATATAAATAAGCACGCTGCTGTCAAAAAAATAAAGCAGTATCGGGAACAAGAAAATTGAAATGCCTGTAAGCTTGTTTCCGTAGGTATGAAGCATTGCAAAGGTCTTATATTTTATATAAACGACTGAGAGGGATGCAAGACGTATGATTAAAATTAAAGCTAGCCACATGATTTCAGGCAGTGACAGGTTGACGACAGGAAATAATACATATATTAATGCAGCTGTCATCACCATATCTGCCGCCGAATCAAGTCTTGCGCCAAACAGGCTTGATGACCCGCTTTTTCTTGCAATATATCCGTCAAATACGTCGGTAAGCCCGCAGATTAAAAAGATTATGTAGAACCAAATGCATAATGGCGGTATAAAAAAGAAGAAAAAAGATAAGCTCAGCCTGCAAGCTGTCAATATGTTAGGAACATTTTTCATTTAACAGGATCGACCTTGCCGGTCACGGGATCCATAACAAATCCGAAGACTTTGACGTCCTTAGGCATCAGTGGATGGTTTTTGATAAACTCGACGTTTTCTCTTACTGATTGAGTCACGTCAGTAAAACCGGTCAGCCAGGTTTCGAGATCAACGCCTGCGGATTTTAGAAGTTCGATCCGTTCTTCAGGGATTCCGCGGCTTTTCATTTTTTCAAGCATATCTTTGCAGTTTAGCACCTGCATCCCGCAGTCATAATGTCCAACGACGAGGATGTTCTCCACCCCAAGTCCGTAGACAGCGACCACCAGACTGCGCATAACAGTTCCGAAAGGATATGTAACGACACCGCCAACATTTTTTATTATCTTGACATCTCCGTTTTTGAAACCGAGCGCTGCGGGCAAAAGTTCGGTGAGACGTGTATCCATGCAGGAAAGCACGGCAGTCTTTTTCGCCGGCAATTTACCGCATATAAACTTTTCGTATTCCTTATTTTCAACGAAATTTTTGTTTATTTCGAGCAGTTCTTCAATTATTTCTATTCCACCTAAAATAAAATATACTCATATTGTATCAAATTACTGTATCGGATTCAATTGCGAGATGATTTGTATAATAGATTTTGGTGCTTCATTTGAGTTAAAAGAGTGTTAAATTAGGGCAAATTGATCTAAAGATATTTACTGGCCTCTCTGACACTTAATGTACTAAGCCTGTTTTCAGAGATAAATTGCCCAACCCATTCCTTATTTGTTTTCGAGTACTCACGCAGTGCCCAGCCTATTGCTTTATTAATAAAAAATTCACCTGTATCAAGATTCGCCTGTATGACCCTGCCTAGCAACTCAGGATCAGTCTTATCTTTATACTGTAATTGAAAATCTATTGCAACGCGCTTTAGCCAAATATTCTCACTTTTTGCCCATTGCAAAGCAGTTTCTTTTGCTTCTGGAAATCTAATACAAAGATCTCCGAACAATGCATCAATACAGTCTGAACTATCCCACCATGAGTTTGTTACTATTAACTTTTCAATTTTAGGAAGATCCTCTGGTGTTAATAGTTTTTTTAATGCAATTAAGTAGTCAAGAGCAAGATAGTGAAATTCACGCTCAGCATGTGTATAACATTCGTGTATAAATTCCCAATCAATTAGATTATCTTTTTTTCGCTGTTTGATGAAATTTTTGCTGAGATTCGCTCTCAAAGGTTTAGGAATACCGAGAAAAGGAAATATGTTTTTCATATATGCAGCCATTTTGACAGCTTGTTCAGGGTTAGCAGAACTGTAAAAGATTTCGAATATATCCATTAAAAACGCCTCGCTTACTATTATATTAACAAGATAAATGATAAACAAGGTATAAACATTAATTACATCAGCATTCTCAAATTTTTATCTATTCAACCTAAAATAATATATTTCGGATACACGTTGTGAACGTCACAAAGGTAGTAATTAACAACTATTTACAATACAACAAAATAGAGTATAATAAAAAACAATTAATGGACGGACGAAATATATCTTGCATTAGAGCATGTAGAAAAGAGGATACGGATAATGAAAAGACTTACGGTGTTTATGGTAATCGTAGCAATGGTCATTGGTATACTGCCAAGCGCTGCAGCACAAGCCAGTACAATTGAGGTTTATTACAAGGGCTCAAAGATAGCATTTGACGCTGTACCCAAAATCAGTAATGGACGGACGATGGTTCCCATGCGCGCAATATTCGAAACGCTTGGTTATACTATAGACTGGAACGGTGATAACGGCATCGTAACAGCTAATAAAGACAACACGACTATCGTGCTTAATGTGGGAAGCGAAAAAGCGACCGTAAACAGCAAGGAATTAAGCCTTGACGCTCCGCCATTTATCGATAATGGGCGTGTACTCGTGCCCCTCCGCTTTGTGGGGGAAAGCGCTGGATACGACGTGTTGTGGGACGGCGACAATCACAAGGTATATATAGAGCAACGCAATCCCAACGAATATGACAGCGTTCAAGACTCAGATTCAGTAGCTGTAGGTTCGGGCAATTCTATCTTGTACGTGGACTATGACAAAGATAATACCGCAGACGTTTATTCTACGACTTTTGACAGTGATAGCTCGGTTAGGGTCTTAGACGGTGACGAAGCTTACAATGATAGTGCCAGCATGATAGATGCCAAAATACCGAAAAGCTATTCCATTACACCCTACGTCGACGGAAAGGCTTATGTTTCTTTCAAACAAGGTATGGTATTCGATGTGGATATTAAAGAAAAAAGCTCATCTACAACGAAAATAAACGATATTAATCCGGTTGATTCTCCAGCACCTGATGTTCAAAAAGTATTTGACGGCTATCTGTATTTTTTTTATAAAGGCGATTCGTTTTACCGTACTGATCTTGCAACCGGAAAAACAGAGCAGCTAGACTGCAGCACGTCAGCTGTAATCGACTT
>JAUZPM010000056.1 GCA_030705925.1 Bacillota bacterium | reverse complement strand
TAAAGGAGAGAACGATAATGAGAAAAAGGATTGACCGTCCTTTGTGGATCGGTTCCCTGATTTTCCTGTTACCAATTGTTTAGGTTTGATTTATTGTGGGAAACTGCCTGAATCGATGGTCGTTAATTTAGATTCCAGCGGAAACCCAAATGGTTATGCTCAAAAAGAGTTTTGTAATATTTGTTTTGCCTATTTTAATGATATTACTTAATGTCGTTGTCAATATTTCAGTAAATAGAACATCTGTTAAAGGCAAGGCTGCAAAGCCTTTGGTTACGATTGGAGAATGGATTTACTTACATGTTTATTGTAGTTATTTCATTAGTTGTGGTCATTCCAATCGTATATTCGCTTTATTTATATATAAGGTGAAAATCAAATCATGCTGATTCATAGAAGCGTTTGATATAAAAATAGATAAAAAAATACATCCCGTGTTTTATGGTAGAAAGGAAGAAAAAATGAAGAAAAAAGTATTATCCTTATTTCTCGCATTCGTCCTGGCCCTGTCGATACTGCCTGCCGAGGCGTTGGCGGAAGATACTGCCGCTCCCACCATTACAGAGATGCCACCGTTTGAGGACATCGCATCCAGCGCGTGGTATTACAACGCCGTGAAGTACACGGTGCAAAACGACCTTATGGCAGGCGTGAGTGATAAGAGCTTTGCACCGGATTCAGCGATGACCCGCACTATGCTCGCAACGGTTCTCTACCGTCTTGACGGCTCGAAAAAAAACGATAAAACCATCAAATATACCGATGTTGACGAGTCCGCGTGGTATTACGATGCCGTCGAATGGGCGGCGACAAACGGCATCGCCACGGGCTACAGCGACAGCGTCTTCGGCGTGGACGATAACGTCACGCGTCAACAAATGGCAGCGATGTTCCAACGTTATGCTAAGTACAAAGGCCGCAATACGGATAACGTTGCCGATCTTTCCATTTACGCCGATGCTTCTTCAGTAGCAGACTGGGCACGGGGTGCGATAAGCTGGTCAATCTGTTGTGGCTTGATCAACGGCACAGACAGTTCGTCAATTTTGCCCGAGAGTTTCGCCACGCGAGCACAGGTGGCGACGATCTTAACACGTTATATAAACGGTTCAACATTAGAAAAACGCACTTCTGATTATATCTCCCAGTTTATAAAAGGCAACTTTAATGATTTCTATAAAGACAGCAGCAATCAATTACAGCAAAGTATCACTCAGGACAAACTGCTTCAAGGCTGGAATGCTATAATACAAGTAACCGGGGCACCCGGAGAATCTCTCGGCAGTATTTACACCAGGCAGAACGGCCAAGACGTTGTGGTAAGCTCCGTTGCTTGTAAGCTTTATAACATCAGAGAAACTATCAGTTATGACAGTGATGGCAAGCCCACCGGTATCTGGACTAACTTTGTACCAAAAGACTCGCCTAAGCCACAGTCTACGGAGAAGTGGGACGAGGTTTCAGTATCAGTAGGAGATAAGCAATTACCCGGAATGCTCACTCTGCCGAGAGGAGTGCAGAAACCGCCCGTGGTAATACTCATACAGGGCTCTGGTTCTTCTGACATGAACGAGGCGGTCGGCACCGCTCCCAACCGTCCGTTTGAGGACATCGCCCACGGCCTTGCCGAACAGGGAGTGGCAACTTTGAGATACAACAAGCGTACATATCAGTATCCCGCCGGCGGAGGCGACACAATCGCATACGAAATGCTGGATGATGCGGCAGCTGCCGTAAAACTGCTTGGTAACGACAGCCGTGTGGATGAAGATCGCATTTATTTACTGGGGCATAGTCTCGGAGGAATGATGGCGCCTAAAATCACGGCCGACAATCCTCAAATAAAAGGATTCATTTCAATGGCCGGTTCTTTACGTTCTCTTCAGGATATAAGCCTGGATCAGAACAAAGCGGCTATCGCAGCGGAAAGTTCCCTCACCGAGCAGCAGAAAAACGATCTGCTTGCACAGGTCGAAGCCGAAATCGAAAAGACGAAAACTCTGGATAACGGCGGCACAGGTTATATTATGGGTATGCCCACAAACTATTGGAAAAGCCTTAACGCCATCGACAGCATGGCTATTGTAAAAGGCCTAACCGTCCCTATGCTTATTCTCCAGGGCAGCGCCGATTTTCAAATCTATCCGGACAAGGATTACAAGCTCTGGCAGAGCACGCTAGCGGGGCGTAACAATGTGACGTTTAAACTCTACGACGGCTTGAGTCATCTGTTTATGCCGAATCAGATCCCTGCAAACGGCGCGCCAGATGTTTCGGTCTATAACGCTCAAAATCACGTTGACCCACAAGTGATAACAGATATTGCCGCATGGGTTAACAAACAGTAAGAGGTAAAAACACATTTTTATGCTGGAGCCGCGGAAAATTCTGCGGCTCTATTTTTTATAAAATATCCTTGATAAAACTCGCTGAAGTTGAGAAACTCTCTTTTTGTTTAATTTTTTAGTAAAAGATTAACTGCTAAAATAAATTAAATATTGACATTTTCCATTTTATAACGCAATAATATTATTATAAAAATAAAAAGCCCCATAGCCTATTGACTACAGGGCTTGATGGCCCGCCGTGAGGGATTCGAACCCCCTGCCCCCAGAATCGGAATCTGATGCTCTATCCAAGTGAGCTAACGGCGGAAATTGTGCAACATTAATTATAGCAAATGACGTTAAGCAAGTAAAGCGATTTTTATGGCGAACATTATGTTTCTGTGTTAAAATAAATGTTATGGATGAATGGAGGATTATTATGAAGGACGATAAAAAGCTGTTTCGAACATCGGTAAACGGGTTCAATAAATCGGATGTAACGGCATATATTGAAGAACTGGGTTTCCAGCTTACTGCTAGCAAAAGGGAAAAGGACGAGGCAGAACGCCAGCATAACGCAAAAATAAACGAGCTGAATGAGACGATAAAAGAACTCAATGAAAAGTATGACGCACTTGAGAGAAATTATAACAAAGAACGTGCCGAAATGGCGGATATAAAAAGCGTATCAGCCGCTTCTGCACAGGAAATAACTAAAACCAAGTATCTTTATGAGCAGGAGCGAGCAAAGAACGCTGATCTTGCTAGAAGGCTTCACGACTTTGAACAGCTCATGCCTGAATTTAAAGAAAAAGCTGATAAATACGAGCGTCAAATGAGTAAGATTTCCGAAGTCCTTGTAAGTGTTCGGCAGCAGTCTGATGAAATCATAAAGTCCGCAAACGAAAAAACAAGTGAAATTCGTAATAATCTTATTTCTGACGTTCGCGCTGCCGGTGATTACATAAATTCTTTAAAACAGGCATATACAGATGCTAAAGATGAAATATCTTTCAGACTTTCAGATATAAACTCAAAAATGGGAACCGGCATGGTTACGCTTGAACAGCTTCAAAATAAAATAAAGGACTTAGAATTATTCAATTTTGAAGAAGAGTGTCCGGTTGAAGAATTAGAAGAAGCAGAAGAAACAGAAAAGCAGGAAGAAGTTTAATGAGATATACCCTAACTACTGACGAACTTAAGAAAATAAAAGCTGAACTCCGAGTTGGAGACACTGTTTTTCTTTCTGGAACAGTATATACATCCCGTGATGCCGCGCACAAACGCATATTTGAACTTATTGAGAAGAAAAAAATACTTCCTTATGAAATCAAAGACGCATTGATTTATTACGCTGGCCCCACTCAGGCGAGACCCGGAACTGTAATAGGCTCGTGCGGACCGACGACTTCCGGAAGAATGGACAAGTTCGCACCAAGACTTTATGATTTGGGGCTGCTTGCGTCGATTGGCAAAGGTGTTAGAAGCCCGGAGGTTATTGATGCAATTAAAAGAAACAACGCGCTTTATTTCTGTGCGGTAGGTGGAGCGGGGGCTCTTGCAGCACAGCATATTGTAAAAGCTGAGGAGATTGCTTTTTTTGATCTGGGGTGTGAATCGGTTAAAAAGCTTTATATGGAAAAGTTTCCGCTATTCGTTGCAATAGATACATTAGGTAATGATATTTACAATAGGGAAGTACGATGACTAAAAAATATGAACTCATCCTGCTTGACTTAGACGAGACTGTTTTTGATTTTTCAAAAGCTGAAGAGCATTCCCTTAAAAATGCGCTTGATCGGGCGGGGGTCTATCATGATGAAAAAACGCGTGAGGAATATAAGAAAATCAATGCGTCACTTTGGCGGCTTTATGAGCAGGGCGGTATAACAAGTGAAGAGTTAAGGGTTGAGCGTTTTAGAAGATATCTTGATCATTTTGGTTTGCAGGGTGACGCTGAAAAAATAAATGTCAATTATTTAAATGGACTTGCAGAGTGCGCGTTTCTGATTGACGGTGCAGAACAGTTTGTGAAATACCTTCATTCAAAATATAAGGTTGCGGTAGTGACAAACGGGATAAGAGAAAATCAGTACAGCAGAGTAAAAAAGTCACCGATTGCAAGTTATATAGACGCGATGGTAGTATCTGAAGAGGCAGGGGCGCCGAAACCTGACGCACGCATTTTCGAGGAAGCACTTCGCCGAGCGAGACACACGGACAAGACGACGGCAATAATGATAGGCGACAAACTGAGTTCGGACATACTTGGAGGCATGAATTTCGGCTGTGACACTATATGGTATAACCCTTTAAAACAGGAAAATGATACAGATATTATTCCGACATATGTAGTTTATAACTATGAAGATATAATGAGAATATTATAAAATAAAATGGGCTGTCACACGACAGCCCATTTTACTTTGATTAATTAGCCTTCAATGGGAAGCTGGTATACGAATACTGTGTCTACCATACCCATTTCGTCGCCTGCCGGAACTACGTGATATATTACAACGTAATTTACATATTGATTGCCGGCGATAAGATCTGTTTTTGAGCCTATTGCCGCTTCGCCCTGAGGTGCGGTTGTTATAGCTCCGTTTACTATTGGTGATCCTGTCATAGTGTATATTTTGGCGTCACTTGTAAGTTTATAATAGTTGTCCTGAACATTTGTTATCTTTGCACCTGATGCTCCGTCGTTATTGTAGTCGAACGAAGCAAAGTTATAATAACCGATGCTGCTGGCTGATTTAATATAACCCTCATGGAAGTCTGCTGATGTGCCAGCTGTCTGCTCAGTCACTGTACCGGCCTTGCCGTCGTTTGTAAGTTCAACCTTTACAAAGGTGTTGTCAGCAATGCCGTAACCCGGGAGAAGCTGTTCAGCTGTATTTTCGTCTGTTGTGATGGTTACGAGCTGTCCACCGATTGCCATTGACATCTCATAGTAATACTTGCCGCGCTGTGATCCGGCTACAAGTGATTTTTCTATCATTATGCCATAGCCGTTGTTATCCTCAAGTAGATTTGGTGCCAGTTCGTCAGCAACCATGATTTTGATCATAGGAGCAGTTGCACTAAGATCTGTATTGTCAATGAGAATTTCGCTTACGTTAGTAGAACCGAATGATGGGATGTCTTTTCCGTTATAAGCCTCGATGACGCTCTCGCCAAGTACGATTTTTCTTACATATAGGATTGTGTTATTGTTTGCAAAGCCAGTGACTTTTCCGTTAATGCTCAGTGCACCAGTGGAACTGTCATAAGTTCCGTTTCCGCCTCCAACTGCGATTCCCTTGGAGTTTGCAAGATCCTTTATGCTTGAAATTGTGTTGCTCAAAACGTAGGACATGTCTATACTGAATGCCTTGCCGATGACTGCGATATTATCATAAGAGAATCCGGATTCACCGTATGCCTTACCGTCGTTTGTCAGCCATCCTCTTGCTCCGTCAAAATATTTACCGTCTGAGAAGGTTTTATCCATCTTTAATGTTTTTTCCTCGCCTGTCGGTAAAACGATAGTTGCAGTAAAAGTTTTAGTTAAGAGGCCTTCAATATTAACATCTTTGATCAATGCAAAGTTGTCAAGAGCACGTTCGTCTGAAAGCACGGCGCTTACGATGTTGCCTTTAGTGTCAAGTGCAAGATCGTATTCCTCGCCAACCTGTGACGGAGCCGGTGTTGTTGCGTCAGATGCAATATAGTATAGTTTTCCGCCAAGGGTGTACTTTTCTGTTCCGCGTTTATTAAAGACAACGTTTTCGACATAATCAGCTTTTTCGATGTTGTAGGTTTTTCCAAAGTAAGAGGATGATGAAGTTACTATAACATGATCCTGAGCGTTAAGGCCTTCAGAGATGTTTACAAGGGTGTTGCCGTCACGATCGGTAAAGTTTTTATATCCGGTTGTTAGTGTAACAACTCTTTTCTGGTTGTAATCAACAGAACTTATAATATCGTTGACACGCTCGTTGATCACTGCAACGTCATATCCTGATATGCTGTTGTTGTTTATTAGTGTGATCTCAGTATCGTTCTTTTTAAGCATATCGAGTTTAAATGATGCCGCCGTTTTACCATTTACGATAATTTTTGAAGGAAGAGAACCGTCAAAAAGGTTCACTTCAGAACCGTCTGTATTTTTTACATAGAAGTTTGTATCGTTAATTTTCTGGTAAACATCACTTGTTGTATAGCTTACCGTAGTGTTAATCCCTTCGGTAATGCCTTTAATTTCGTCCGCTGCTGATAAAGTGCCGTTATTATCAGTGTCTTTATACCATACATTGACATTGTGCATTAATAGATTGTCAACTCTGCCGTCAAAAAGATAAGTTCCTGAGCCAACATCACCTGTAAGATATACTTCGCCAGCTTCATTGATTGAAGATGTGCCAAGTGCAGTGCTTGTGCCTTCAAGAGTCATTACAGCATCCTTGATGCCGAATACTGCTTCCGCAGCTGTGCGGCTTGCTGCTATTTTTCCGTTGCCGTCATAAATCATAAATGCCGGAACATTCAAAGCAAAAAGTGAATTCTTTATCATTTCCGCAACGGTGCCTCTTGTTGCTTTTGTGTCGGGACCGACCTGGGTAACGTTTTCAAACAACTTGAGAAGTGATGCTTTGCTGATATAGCCGTAAGGAAAGCTTAAGCCGTTGAATCCAAGAGCTGTATCCAGCATTTTTGACACTTCGGCCAATGTTACCTTATCTGTTGGATGAAATCCGCCGTCAGGGTATCCGCCTACAATGCCCATTTCATATGCCCAGTTTACATAACCTGCCGACCATCTGCCTGCAGCAACGTCATAAAACCTTGTCTTACCATTAAAATAGGAAGCGTTTGAGCTGCCGTTCATAAGTACGTAAACAAGTTTTGCAAACTCTTCACGTGAGATTTCGGCGTTAGGTTTGAATGTGCCGTCGTCATATCCGCCAATGATAGAAAGTGAAGTAAGCAGCCCTATTGCATCGCTGTGTGCGTCGGTCTTTTCAACATCACTAAATGCAAATATATTCGTCATTAAGCTTAAAGACAACGCAATTGCAACAATTATTGAAATAAGTTTTTTAGCATTAATCATTTTAATCCTCCTTCTTGTTTAATATTAATGCATTCTTACATTTTGGATTCTAACAAAAACGAAAATAAGTTTCAATGGTTTACAATAATCAGTAATAATACTGTAATAACCGGTTTTTATTGGTATTCGAAGAAAAAATAAGAAGGATGCAATTTATGTATGATTATCTAATTATTGCTTAACTTTTCTCTTGCTTTTAATGACATTATATTAATGATTAAATATTGAGATTTTTAATTGCAATTTTAAATAAAAATCAGTATACTAATTAATTAGATATTTTAAAAAGATTATTTAATAAGGAAAATATTATGGGATTTTATAAACGTATTGTAGTGAAGATTGGAAGTTCATCATTAACATATGAAAACGGCAGGCTTAATTTCGGTTTTCTTGACCATTTCGTTCGCACGCTTGCTGACATTAGAAACAGTGGAACTGAGGTTGTCTTAGTGACATCGGGTGCTATCAGTGTCGGAGCGGCCAGGCTACATCTTCATGAAAGACCAAAAGACACGCCGACAAAACAGGCTGCGGCGGCAGTTGGACAATGTGAACTCATGTATGTCTATGACAAGATTTTTTCAGAGTATGGACATAAGGTCGCACAGGTTCTGCTTACACGAGATGTCGTTGATGAAGAACATCGAATGGATAACGTAATAAATACTTTAAACAGGTTAATAGAACTTGGAACAATACCTGTTATTAATGAAAACGATACTGTTGCGATTGAAGAGATCGAATTCGGAGATAATGATACTTTATCAGCAGTTGTGTCAAAGCTTGTGGGCGCGGATGCTCTAATTTTAATGAGCGATATTGACGGGCTTTATGATAAAGATCCGTATAAAAACCCCGATGCTGTAAGAATAGACGTAGTTTCTGAGATCAATGAAGATATATTAAAACTTGGCGGCGGTGTTTCGTCAAATCAAGGAACTGGCGGGATGGCGACAAAACTCTCAGCTGCTGAAATTGCTTTTGCTAATAATTTTGACATGTTCATAGTCAGTTCAAAATCACCGCTCATTCTTTATGATATACTTGAGAAAAAACAGGGTGGCACCTATTTTCAGGTGCGGAAAGATTAATCGGAGGGAATAATGCCTGATAATAATAAAAAAACAGAATATGAACGTGTATTCAACGAGCCGCACAAAAACGAAAATAGTACATCAAAAGAAGTTGAAAATTCAAGTTCGGTTGTAGAAGAGAATAAAAATATTGATAGTGTCTCGGTAGACGACAAGGCCTTAGAGGAACTTTTTGAGAATGTCCCTCCGGACGAGGAATTAAGCAAATTAGAAAGAAACCCTGTTTCTAATAGCCTTCCTAAATATGTTATCTCTCAAAAAGCCGCGAAGGCAGCTTCTGCAAATCAGGACAAGCCAAATAAAATAGACGAAAAAAAAGATATTCAAACAGAAAATGATATGGCTTTAAAAAAGCCTAAAAATAAAAAAAATAAAGAAAGTGCGACAATTGAATTTCCAAGCTATAAACATAAAAGTAAAAATAAAAAATTAGACTTTTGCATTACTTTTACGACAGGCCTTTTGACGCTTGCGATTATAGTGCTTGCTTTGATTTCTGGATTTAAATGGGTTTATGGCATGTTTGATGATAATAATATGCTTGCTCCGGATAACGTCGAAAATGCCGGCAAGGAAGTTAACATTCCGCCTTTTGTAGCACCGACGGATTTTCTTACTTTAAAAAACGGTGACATGATATATGCGGGGCCAATATCAAACATAGCTCAGCAGGATATGCCTGACTTTAAAAGTGCTGATGATATTTCTGACAATTATTTATTGTCATTTGGAATATGGCAGGTGTTGTCTCAGGGAGGAGATTATACAGACAGTTTTACGCAAAGTGATGGCACTGTTCATATACCCTTTGACGCTGTGTCAAGCGCCGCTCATGAGTGCTTTAATTTTAATCGAGAACTTCCAAAGGAAAAAATAACTGTATATGCTCCTTTTGATTATTCAGCTGAAAACAAATCGTTTATCACACAGCCTTATGGAATTGATCCGATTTATTTTGCACGGGTGCAAAGCGTCAGTGAAAAAAACGGTCAGGTGCTGTTAACATGCGAATATGTAACGCCGTCTGAACAGTATGCGTTTGAAGACGGATCCGGACAAAAGCCTGCCGCAAAAAAAACAGTTTTGATCACTATAAAGCCCTCTAAGGATTCAAAATATAAAATATTATCTTTAAAAACTCAATCATAATAAATTAAACAGCCTTCTTTACAAGAAGGCTGTTTAATTTATTGATTGTACCTTTTGATGATAAATTCACACAGCATTAGGCATAGAATTATATAGCTTGATAACCTTTAAGTTTTATAGTAGAATTGAATTAATAAATTTAGAGGAAGGTGCGGCAATGAGCAACTCTGAATTTGTAGGTGAAAATAAAATACTTGATGATAACCCGCTTAAAAACCAGACATTTGATTATACTATTAAATCAAAATATATTATGGTTATGTTAGCTGATTTCAGCAATATTCTCAATTCTATGATTATAAAAGGGATTGAGGGTGAGGTATCACGCTATGATTATAAGGTTATTGTTGTGAACTGTCATAATGACGAGGAACTTCAAAGATCTTTCTTGCCGCTTTTGACGAGAAAAGTTGCGGCAGGCCTTATTATTGCCTGTCCCTATTTTAATACAGAAGAAATGGTTCGTCTTTCGAGAAGATTCCCTATTGTTCAGTGTGGGCATAACGTGAGCGACGAGATTCCTTTTGTTGCTGCTGACAATGAAAGAGCTGCCTTTGATATCGTTAATATGATAATAAAAAAAGGAAGAAAACGTATAGCTTTTTTCACGACGAATAACCTCAGAGGTCCTACTGTAGGCAGGCTGAAAGGCTATATCTCAGCTTTAAATAAAAACGGAATACCATTTGACAAAGACCTTGTTTTTTACGGCACATACGGATTTAGAAATTCATGCGCTGTTACTGAAAAATTCCTTTATGAGAATCCGGATGTTGACGGCATTTTCGCACTTTGCGATAGAATGGCAGCCGGCGCTATAACAGCCATAAAAAAGCTTGGGAAACGTATTCCGGATGATATTTCGGTCGGTAGTATCGATAATGTTCCGTCTTCATACGAAATACAGCCCAACCTAACTACAGTTTATCACAGACAGGAAGAAATGGGTCAAAAGGCGGCGGAAATGCTTATAAAAAAAATAAAAAGAAGAGTTATCCCCCAGGATAAGGTTTTTATAGGGTATGATATTATTATCAGAGACTCGATATAAAATATAAAACAAATCAACGATATCCGTTATTTTGACGGGTATCTTTTTTTATTTTTAACAAGAAAAAGTGCTAATTTATTGGCTAAATTATACAAACACAATAATAAAATTTGTAAAAATTAAACAATGAAATCTGGAGGTTGAATGGCGAAAAAAAACGGTCTAAATTTCGTTTATTATCCCAATAGAAACAAAAAAGTATATGAGCTATCATTAAATAAGCATTGAGAGAGTTTTTATTGCCAAGAAAAATACCAAAGGGGGGTTAATATGAAGAAGTTTTTGAAATCAGCGATATCATTGATTTTAGTTTCGTCAATGCTTTTTGGGCTTATGCCTTTATCCGTTTTTGCCCATAACCCGTTGGGGTCGTTTATGTCAGAGGCGGCATCTGTTCCTTCAGAACAAAAGGCGGAGCAGCCGGCTGAAGAAACACCGGCAGTATTAAGTGAGCCGGATGCGGCGCTGGAGACAGCGCAAAGCATTATTGATGAACCGGATATCGTAGTAACCGAAGTCTTACAGGATTGTGCGGATGCTGATTATTATGAGGCTGTCGAAATTTACAATACGTCCGACAAAACACTTGATCTTAAGGATTATGCCTTGGGTTATAAAGTAGATACTGTTGCAGTCGATGAAACAGCCCTTGCGTCACCTGCACTTGTGGGGCCGAGCAGCACGTACATTAATGCTATAACAAAATATTACCGTTATGGTGTTCCCGGCGATGAGTCTACAGTTTCAAGTCTTCCGTTCCCTGCACATTCAAGTATGGTGCTTTGGATTAAAAATCTTAATTCAACTTATACTCAGACTATAGATCAGTTTATTTCAACAAATAAAATTGATTCGGCAGATCAGGTGCTTATTGCGGGCGAAGGGAAGCAGGTAAGTGGAGCTGATGTCGGGAAAATGACAAACGGCACTGCGTCGGGATTTTACTTGCCGCAGCATTCAAAGCAAAGAGTATCTCTTTTTGTTATTAAGAAAGCAACTAGGACAGATGATTTTCAGACAATGGTCGATGCGGCTGATAAAACATCAATAGTAAAACCGGGAAACGAGGTAATAAGCACAGCAAGATATAACTTTATTACTGCAGAATTCCCAGCAGGCAATTCGATTAAGTTTCATTGGGATGATACAAACAAAATAATGCGCCCTTATCCGGATATGAAAGGCTCAAGCACAACGGCTCATACTCTGGGTAAAATGGAATGCTGGCAAAAACCGCAGATATCGGGAGATATTATTAATCCTACAATTACAAACACTACTTTGCAGGAAGGCGACGTGGCAGCACCGTTCATATCAGCTGAATTAACGGATGATACAGATCTTCGCACTGCCACTGTCTACTACAGGGGGAGAAGCTGGACAGACACATCCTATAAAAAAATCACTAAAGACTTTGTTTTTGAAAGCGGAAGATACCTAAATGATGTAAAAAGCAAATCCATTAAAGCCGATATTGACAGCAAAGAGGTCATGGGCTCAGACTATATAGACTATTATATAGAAACCACTGACGGAGCTGGTAATACGGCTACTTTAGGTACTGCTGGCAGTCCGTTATCTATTGATTTAAGGGAGAGCTATGAACACATAGATACTGTTCCACCGACTGTGCAGGTGATTGCGCCTGCGGCGGATGCACAATTTAAGTGGAAGTTTGACGGAACAATAACCGCGACCTATTCGGATAATAAGACAATTGACACATCTTCGGTTAAGGTTGTTGTTGACGGAACTGAATATGATGTTCCGGGTGCGACAGCCTCAGGATTTACATACTCGCTTGCGGACAATCCTATAACAACGCTGGGTACACATACTATTGCGGTAAAGGTAAAAGACGAGGCTAGACCCGTTCAGAATGAAACAACTGAATCTGTAAACATTGTTATCGGTGCTGATAAGGGTGTGATGCAGAATAGTTCATCAGATCTGTTTGTAAAAACCGGCTCCGATATGAACGTCATATCAGATGTATACAGCGATACGCAGATTCAAAGTGTAAGGCTTTATTATAAAAAAGCGGGTGATACACAATTTAACGTAATGGATATGGCTGCTGGAGCATCGGAAAGCGCCGGCGGAAATCTTACGAAAACTAAATATTCAGCAACCATACCTTCCGTATTCTATGGAAATGCAAGGAAAGTTGATTATTATGTCGAGGCTGTTTCGGGCTCAACCCTGCGTTATCCTGAATCAGGAACAACGTTTGTTAATGCGTCGGATCAACCTGAAATACTGATTACAGAAGTTTTGCAGGACAATAAAGGAGCGGATTATTATGAGTCCGTTGAAATGTATAATAATACCGACCGAACAATAGATCTTAAAGACTATGCAATAGGTTTTAAAACTGATGCTAAGCCTGCAAGTGAAGAAGCTCTTGCAGCGTCTTCATATACAAGTCCGAGCAGCACATATGTTAATTTTATTACTAAATATTTCGTAAATGGTGCCGCGGGTGATGAGTCAAAGGTTAAAAGTTTGCCATTTCCAGCAAAATCAACAATGGTTTTATGGATTAAAAATGCTAACCCGGCATATAGTCAGACAATAAGCGATTATTTGTCACAAAATCCAAATGTATCAGAAGACCAGTTGTTGTTTGCTGGTCAGGACAATACTATGACAAACGGAACCCCTTCAGGTTTCTATCTGCCGCAGTATGCAGGCTCTAGATGTTCGATGTTCGTTATTAAACTGGGTTACAGGACGAATAAACATGCCGATGTTATCGATGCGGTAGTAAAACAGACTGTGGTAAAACCGGAGCACAGTGTTGTTTGCACCGCAAGATATCTCTATGCAACAGCTGACTTTGCTGAGGACAAATCAATTAAATTCAAGTGGGATGGCGCAAAAGGCATCATGCGTCCATACCCTTCTATGGACGGAGCAAATACCACTGTACATAATATTGGATATATTCAGCAGTATCAAAAGCCGCCTTATACAGATGATGCGACTCCACCGGTGGTTACATCAACACCACTGTCAGAAACGGCGCCGGGTGCTGTAACGCTCGCGGCACAAGTGACTGACACAAATGATATAAGGACAGGACGGATATTTTACAGGCTTGAGGGAGATTCAAATTGGACGGTTACAGAGCATAATTTTGTGGAAGAGGATTCGAGAGATAAGACTGATATTACTCTTTCACAAATGATACCGGCTAATAAAGTTGGCGGCAGCGCTTATATTGAGTATTATTTTGAAGCTGTCGACGGTAACGGAAATTCTGCAACCTGCGGCACAGCAAAAGAGCCGTATAAAGTAGTTATTGGTGATCATATCCCGCCAACGATAACAATCACTTCGCCGGAAAAGGGGCAAAGCTTTGACGGCTGTTACACAGGGACATTGAAAGCGGTTCTTTCGGATAATATGGCTATTAACCGTCTGAATGCAGCTGTTAAGGTCGATGGTAAAAGTTATATAGTTCCCTTTCTCAATATTACAGAGACATCGCTTGAGTTTTCATTTGCGGATAAGCCTCTCCCTATCGGTAAACATACTATAACTGTCGAAGTAACCGATACATCCGTTACGCCCAACACCGGCTCGGCATCTGTCGAGATAAATGTAGTGAAACCGACGTCAAAACAAATTATACATACTCCGGTAAGCGAGCTAGGATATGGAAAATCATTACTACTTACAGCTACTGTGGTTGATGGCGGCGCAGTTCCGACAGTGCAGTATAAGAAGAAAAATACAGCTG
>JAUZPM010000055.1 GCA_030705925.1 Bacillota bacterium | reverse complement strand
GAGTACGTAGACCCGTTTACGGGTAGCAAGTAACACACTTTTGCAAGTGGCAGACCGTACCAGCGCCTTGAGGCGCCGCCAGAAAAACAGGGCTTTGCCCGCATATGAAGAACCCCCGGCTTTGCCGGGGGGTAACTATTTCAGCTAAGAATTTTTAAGAACGCTATAGACTCACTCTTTTATTTAGTTAGTTTATATAGTATAATAAAACGATAAACAAAAGGGTAATATAAGGAGAACCAAATGAGCGGAAAAGTCGCAATGATATCTCTCGGATGCAGTAAAAACCAGGTAGATGCCGAGGTTATGCTTGCTATTTTGAAAGATTCAGGATATACGATAGAGAATGAGCCTTCAAAGGCTGACGCTGTCATAATCAATACCTGTGGGTTTATTGAAGCGGCTAAGGAAGAGGCTATTGAAAACATACTTGAAATCGGAAAACTAAAGGAAGAGGGCAGGATCAAGGCGCTGATCGTTTCAGGGTGCCTTGCACAGCGATATCAGGATGAAATATTGAAAGAAATGCCTGAAATAGACGCGGTAGTCGGCATAGCAAGCAAGGAAAACATAGCAGAGGCAGTTAAAAAGGCGCTTGAGGGAAAAGAAAAGTATGCTGATTTTAAACCAGTAACAGAATACCGTCTTGGCGGCGACCGTATGCTGTCTACTCCTTTTTATACGGCTTATCTGAAAATCGCAGACGGCTGCGACAACAGGTGCAGTTACTGCGCGATTCCGCTTATAAGAGGAAATTACATCAGCCGCCCGTTTGAGGAGCTTGTTGACGAGGCTAAAAAACTTGCGGAAAGCGGAGTATTTGAGCTGAATATTATAGCACAGGATACAACGAGATACGGCCTCGATCTATATGGACACCGCCGCCTTCCGGAGCTTTTGACCGAACTCTGTAAGATTGAAGGGCTCAAATGGATAAGGATATTGTATGTTTATCCGGACGAAGTCAGCGACGAGCTTATTGAGGTGATGGCTAAAGAGCCTAAAATCGTAAAATATATCGATATACCCCTTCAACACGCAAACGATAAAATACTTAAAGCTATGAACAGGCGACAGACTAAAGCGGACATATTAGAACTTATATCAAAAATCCGGGTGTCTATGCCGGAAGCAGTTATTAGGACAACATTCATTGCAGGTTTTCCGGGTGAAACACGAAGTGACTTTAAAGAGCTTGTGGAGTTCATCAAAACTGCAGAGTTTGACCGTGTCGGCGTATTTACTTTTTCGCCTGAAGAAGGCACTGCGGCAGCACAGCTTAAAGATGATGTGAGCGAGGATGAGAAAAAACGCCGCAAAGACATTATCGAACAGGAGGCTGCACGTATTGTGGATCAAAAAAATGCCTCAAAAGTCGGCACTGTTCAGAAGGTACTTGTTGAAGGCTATGACAGATATGCCGAGACGTTTTTCGGGAGGACTTCATCCGACGCCCCTGAGGTTGACGGCAAAGTGTTTTTTACAAGCAAGGGCAAGCTCGAAGAGGGTAAACTTATCGATGTATTAATAACGCAAGTTGTGGAGTATGATCTGTTCGGCGAAATACAATTGTAAAGTGAGGGACTGACATGAACCTTCCGAATAAAATATCAATTGGTCGAATAATTCTCGTTCCTATATTTTTGTTGTTTTTAATGTATGATTTCGTCCCGTACAGCCGCGTTGTATCACTTATTGTATTTACACTTGCCGCTATGTCCGACTCGATTGACGGGTATGTAGCACGCAAATACAACCTTGTAACAACGATGGGTAAATTTCTTGATCCGCTGGCAGATAAGCTGCTGATCGCGGCAGCACTTATTGGACTTGTTCAGCTCGGACTTTGCAATGTATGGTTTGCGGTGATAATAATAGCGCGTGAATTTATTGTAACCTCTTTGCGTATTGTAGCTATAAGCAAATCTGTTGTTATTGCGGCAAGCAGCTGGGGAAAAATAAAAACAACAATGCAGATATTAGCTATTATAATAGTGATAATTGCAGATTATGTCAGCGCTCCTTTTGAAATAGGCGTATATGTTCTGCTTGCGGCCACATTGGTTACCGCTTACAGCGGGTATGATTATCTTAAAAATAACTGGAGCGTAATAGGCGAAAGCAAATAAAATTGTTAGATATTAGGCGCGCCGCTCGCCGGCAAGAGGCGGCAACCGCAAAGCTTCTTAGCGGTGAATGGAGTTTTAAATGAAGATATATAACGACGAGACCAGAAAAAAAGAAGAATTTACGCCGCTTGAGGATGGCGCTATCCGCATGTATGTGTGCGGTCCTACAGTTTATAACTACATCCATATCGGGAATGCCCGCCCACTGATAGTGTTTGATGCGCTTCGCTGTTATTTAGAATATAAAGGCTATAAAGTAACGTTCGTACAGAATTTTACTGATATAGATGATAAAATGATTAACCGTGCCGCTGCTGAAAAAACTACTGTTAAAGCGCTTGCGGGAAAATATATCGGTGAGTATTTTGTAGATTCAAAAGGGCTTGGTGTAAGAGAAGCCACGATCCATCCAAAAGCAACAGAGAATATGGAGGCGATAATTGCCCTCATTAAGACTCTTGTAGACAAAGGGTATGCTTATGCTGCCGACGGGGATGTTTATTTCAGGACGAACCGTTTTAAGGACTATGGGAAACTGTCGCATATGCCTATAGAGGATCTCGAGGCCGGGATACGTGTGGAACCTGGCGAGCATAAAGAAAACCCAATGGATTTTGCGCTTTGGAAGGCATATAAAGAGGGAGAGCCGTTTTGGGAGTCACCATGGGGAAACGGCAGGCCGGGATGGCATATTGAATGTTCAGCTATGGCAAACAAATATTTAGGAAAGACCATTGACATTCACGGCGGCGGTCAGGACTTAACTTTTCCGCACCATGAAAATGAAATTGCCCAAAGTGAAGCGGCAAACGATGCAATCTTTTCACGATATTGGGTGCATAATGCTTATATAAATGTGGACAACCGTAAAATGTCTAAATCTCTTGGAAACTTTTTCACTGTCCGCGAAATCGCTGAGAAGTACGGATACGAGCCGATAAGATTTTTTATGCTCTCAGCGCATTACAGAAGTCCTGTTAATTTCAGCGCGGAGACGCTGGAGCAGTCCAAAGCGGCTTTAGACAGGTTGTATAACTGCCTGAATAATATTGAGTTCCTTCTTAAGAACGCTAAAGACGAGGAAATGAGCAACTTAGAAAAAGCCGCTATGGAAAAGCTTGTGGGGTATGAAAAAAATTATATGGCGTCACTTGATGATGATTTCAACACTGCCGACGCAATAGCCGCTCTTTTTGATATAACACGCGAAATAAATAGTGCTGCAAATACGGAGAATAAGCCTTCAAAAGAATTTTTAGACAGTGCAAAAACGTTATTCAACAAACTTTGCGGTATATTAAATCTATGCCAGAATCAAGCAGACAAATCAGTTGACGACGAGGTAAAAGCTCTGATTGAAAAACGTCAGGCTGCTCGCGCGTCACGCGATTTTAAAACTGCAGATGCGATAAGAGACGAACTAGCGGCAAAAGGTATCATGCTTGAAGATACACCGCAGGGCGTCAAGGTAACAATGATAAAAAAGGATTAGTAATTCGGCGGGCCACTTGCCGTAAAGAGCGGCGGCGCATATTAATTATGCAGCTTTTATTGGAAGGGAAATGCTTCAAACAACTTCGAAAGACGGGGCCTCTTGTGCGCCGTCAAATCTATCTCTTGCTTATATCGGCGATGCTGTTTATGAATTGCTTGTTAGGGAATATCTTATAACGAATTATGGTCTTCCAAGTGCACAGCTTCATAAAATGGCTACTTCGATAGTAAATGCAAAATCTCAAAGCGATGCTGTCGAAAAGATACTGCCGCTTCTTTCGGATGAAGAGGAAAGAGTATACATGAGAGGCAGAAACGCTAAATTATCCCCAGTAAAACGCAGCAGCCCAGTGACTCATTGCAGAGCAACCGGACTGGAAGCTTTATTCGGCTATTTGTATCTAAACGGAAATCAATCACGTATGAATGAATTAATTGGGATAATTCTTGACCATACTAATACTGAGATACAAAAAGCCGGGGGTGAACTTATTGAATAAAAAACGCGTGGCCGCAGTACTGGATTATATAATATTTGTGGCCGGCGGTATAATGTATGCGATTGCTATCAATGTCTTTCTTGCGCCAAACCATATTGCCCCGGGAGGGGCGGGCGGACTTGCAACTGTTTTTAACTATTTGACAGGTTTCCCGATAGGAACGGCGATATTTATTATAAATACGCCCCTGTTCGTATGGGGGCGTAAACTGCTCGGAAAAGTATTTTTTATAAAGACGCTTGTAGTTACAGTATTCATCTCCATAGGCGTTGATTTTATAAAATTTATACCGAAATATACTGGCGACCGCCTTCTAGCTTCGATTTTCGGCGGTCTGATAATGGGTGTATGTTTTGGATTTATATTTTCTCGCGGCGGAACAAGCGGCGGCAGCGACCTGCTTGCACGCATAATAAAAGTAAGATTGCCTTATTATTCAATGGGTAAACTTGTATTGATTATTGATATTTTTGTAATAACCATTTCGACTATCGTATATAAAAATATCGAGAGCGGATTTTATGCGGTAATTACATTATATATTTCATCAAAAGTGGTCGATTCAATATTGAATGGCCTTGATTTCGCTAAACTGATCTATATTATTTCGGACAAAAGCGAGGAAATCGCGCACCAGATCAGTCTAGAAATAGGCAGAGGCGCAACCATGCTTCACGGTACCGGTCAATTTACAGGCGAAGACAGAAAAGTTCTCCTTATTGCTCTTAAAAAATATCAAATGTATACTGTGCGCAGTATAGTCCGCGAATTAGATCCCCATGCGTTTATGATATTTACCGATGCCACGGAAGTCTTGGGACAAGGATTTAAACAAAAAGAGGTTATTTAAAAGAAAAGGCTATAATACATAGCCTTTTTTGATTGAAATATATATATAGTTTGTGATAAAATAATATAAGCTACATAAAAATGGGGGTTTTCCGATGTCAGGACATTCCAAATGGAAAAATATCATGCATAAAAAAGAGAAAACCGATGCGCAGCGCGCAAAGATTTTCACAAAAATTGGTCGTGAAATCAGCATGGCTGTTAAAGAAGGCGGACCAGACCAGGCTGTCAATTCTAAACTGCGTGATCTTGTCGCTAAGGCGAGATCAAATAATGTTCCGACTGATAACATTGAACGTCTGATAAAAAAGGCTTCAGGCGCGGACAATCAGGATAATTACGAAGATATTGTTTATGAAGGCTATGGTCCTTGCGGAGTTGCTGTTATAGTTGAAACATTGACTGATAACAGGAACAGAACCGCAGGTGATTTGCGTCATTATTTCGATAAATACGGTGGGAACCTCGGTCAGACTGGTTCTGTAAGCTGGATGTTTGCTCAAAAGGGTGTAATCGTCATTGATAAGGATGGGCTTGACGGCGACACGATAATGATGGACGCTCTCGATGCCGGCGCTGTCGACGTTAATGAAGAAGACGATGTGTTTGAGATCTATACAGATCCGAGTGAATTGCCGCAGGTAAGGGACGCCCTCGAAGAAAAGAAATATAATTTTATTTCGGCTGAGAATGAGATGATTCCGTCGACCTATGTCCGTATTGAAGATGAGGAACTAGCTCATAAAATGCGTGTAATGCTTGACATGCTTGAAGATGACGACGACGTTCAGAATGTATGGCACAATTGGGAAAATGACGGCGAATAATTTGTACTTTATCGCCATTTCTATATCAACATTAAAAAAGACAGCAGACAATTTTTTGTCTGCTGTCTTTATAATTTTCAGCTTATATTATTTCAGTTTCCAATAATAGCGTTTGTTATATTATATAAGAATTGCGCAGCTTCTGAACGTTTTGAATTGTTTTGAGGATAAAGCATATTATTGTCAGCACCGTAAATCAAGTTATGTGCTTTTAAAATACATATGCCATCCATTGCAAATGCAGAAACATTATCCTTATCAGAAAAAACGTTTAACCATGCATAAGATGGGGTTTCTGAATAGTATCCCATTCTATAAAGCATCTTTTGAGTAATTGCAAACATCTCTTCACGGGTTATCAGACCTTCAGGTTCATCCGGGATATCTTTCATAATGCCAAGTTCCTTCGCAAGATTCCACCCTGAGGTATAATATGGCCCAGTGAAATTAGAGGTATTCTGATTGAAAGCACGAAGCAGCATCAGTACATAATCACAGCGTTTAATATTTGCATCAGGAGCAAATTGATTATCACCGACACCTAAAATGACATTCCTTGAAGCCATAAACTTTACAGGCGCTTCACTCCATTTACCAACTGTATCGCTGAATTCGTTCACTTTGCTTTCAATATCAAACTGACCTGTAAGTCTGCTTGCTACATATAAATAACCATCTTTGTATTCAGAAATAGGGTAAATAGTTCTTCTACCACTGGAGTTAACCATTAGTCCATAGACAGAGGAAGGGTCTTGTCCATCTTGTAACTGATAAGGTAAGCCTAATATAAAGCTATGTCCTAATTCAGACTGTCCTGCTGTAACACTGTTGATTGACATATCAATTATATGGTCACTGGTTAATGAAAAATCAAACTGGTCTGTAACAGAAAGCTGGGTTGTCTGCTCGTGGAGCTTTACAATGCCATACGGTGTTTTAAATGTCATGGTATAGTTTCCGTATTGACGGAAAAAAGATCCGGGCAAAGTTACGTATGATGCATCCTTATAAGATACGTTAGACATATCGACAACTATATCCTTGCTGCCGTCACTCTTAAATGGGGTATTCATAATCATCTGTTGAAGCTGAATGTCGCTTATGGCAATTTTCATATTGCCTCTTGAACCTCGCGTCAAATAAAGAGGCAGGTTCCCGGGCCCATAAGCATCGGCTTTATCAGTCTTACGGACTATATTACATGTATAGATTCTATATGTACCAAGTGTGCTGGAATAAACTTTTAAGTAAAATACATTCATACCTTCCGCAAGACCAATGCCTCTTCCCACGGGTATAAGACACTCGGAATCTTGGTATAGCAGCCATGTATCTCCAACTGATACATAAGCATCAAATGTAATAAAGCTTGTATCATTCGGAACTTCAGCATAAATAAAATTTCCAGCTATCAGTGCGTTTTCAGGGTAGTTAATCTGTTTTATGTAAGTAGAAGTGTTTTCTGAGCGCTGTATATCTACAGAATAAGTCTTTGAATTATTGCCGTCGGCAGATGTAATTTGAATATAAGCCACATTACTGCCAAAATTCAAATCGCGGACAGTGCAATCGGGGATAACTTCATTAAGTCTTGAGTCTTTATAGAGTTTCCAGGTAGCGCCAGGTGAAACAAGGACATCAACAAATACTGAGGTGGCAGCGGGAGCGACCCGAATAGCGACATTACTACTCGTTAGCGTTGCGTCAAGCGGGTAACGCACGCTTATTATTTTGCAATCATCTGACGCTGCAAATCCTTCTGTACCCATAAACGACATCAGCGAAATCAGCATTACAATTGCCATTAAAAAACTTACAGCCCTCTTCACTTTTGTATCCCTTTCCTTCTTTTTCATTGGTTTATATCTATAATAATATACATTATAACCAAAATAGTCAACTAGTACAAATAACCACTTTTATTATTATTTTGTTTATGGTAAAATTATCTTTGGTCAGTTCGCAATATCCTGACCTGCCTTTTTTGGGCAAAATAAATAAAACTACGAAATGAGGAAAAAAGAATGAAAAGGGTTTTCACGGTGCGCTATATCGTTTATGGCGCGCTTATCGCAGCGTTGTACGCAGGGCTTACTTTGGCGTTTGCGCCACTCAGCTATGGATTAGCTCAGGTTCGCGTATCAGAGGCTTTAACTGTATTGCCGTTTTTTATCCCGGCGTCTATTCCAGGTCTGTTTATTGGTTGTTTGATTGCTAATCTTGTTACTGGAAACATATACGACATTATATTTGGATCGCTGGCGACACTTATCGCAGCGTTTATATCCTCAAGGATAAAAAACAAATATTTAGTCCCCCTTCCTCCTGTGATATGCAACGCTGTAATTGTTGGGGCAGTTTTGACTTACGCATATACGAATGTAACAAATGGATTGCCTTATATTTTGGTTGCTCTTCAGGTCGGCGCAGGAGAACTCGTTGCATGTTATGTTATCGGGCTCCCGCTGTTACTTGTATTAGAAAGACATAAAAATAAGATAAAGGTGTGAAATTCATGAAAAAGGTCACAAAAGCAATTATTCCCGCAGCAGGAATGGGAACTAGGGTACTTCCTGCTACCAAATCCGTTCCGAAGGAACTGCTTCCGATCGTTGATATCCCGGCTATTGAGTATATCGTACGTGAGGCAGTAAATGCCGGAATTACGGATATTCTTATTATTACAAACCGCGGCAAAGGTGCAATTGAGGATCATTTCGATCACAGTGTTGAACTGGAGGCGGCTCTTGAACAAAAAGGAAAACTGAAACAGCTTGAACAGGTTAAGGCATCCGCAAACTTAGCAAATATCACTTTTATTCGTCAGAAGGAAACAAAGGGTTTAGGCCATGCGGTTTCCCGTGCTAAAAGCTTTGTCGGCGATGATCCATTTGTGGTTCTTTACGGTGACGATGTTATCCTAGGCGATGTTCCTGTAACGAAACAGCTTATTGACGCATATGAAAAGTATGGCAAAATGTGCTGCGGCATAAAAGAAGTTCCCCCGGAGTATGTCGTGAAGTATTCTTCACTTAAAGTTGAAAAGCTTGAAGAGAGGACTTATAATGTCACTGATATGATCGAAAAGCCGAAGTCAATGGCTGAAGCATATTCGCTTTATTCAATACTTGGACGTGTACTACTGACTCCTGATATCTTTGATATACTTGAGAAAACAGCTCCTGGCGCGGGAAATGAAATCCAGCTTACAGATGCAATGGCAACTGTTGCCCGCACACAGGGAATGACAGGCGTCGATTTCATTGGCAGACGTTATGATATGGGCAACAAACTGGAGATACTTAAAGCAAACATCGAGGTTGGTCTGCAGCATGAGGAAACAGGTGCAGGATTACGTGAATACTTAAAAGAGCTTTCAAAAACACTTTAATATGGGAAAAAATAGCAAAAAATATAAAGCTATTTCATTTGATTATGATTTGACTATTGCAGATACGGCAAAAATAATTGCGCAACGGCTTAATTTGACCCTAAAGACCTATGGCTATCCGCAAAGGACTTTTGAGGAGATTTCACCATATATAGGGGCTTTCGGCTATGAAATTATACGTTCACTTACATGCGAGCAGAATGAAGAACGTTTAATGGAAATGTTCCAATTTTATCGTGGTGAATGCCGACAGATTATTCCGGATACGAGCAGACTTTTTGTTGGAGTGGCTGAAGGCGCAAAAATCCTTAGTGGCGCGGGAATGAGGTTAGCAATTGTATCTTTGAAGCCTCACAGTCAAATCACTAATCCGCTTAGACAATACGGAGTTCGCAGTTGCTTTGAAATAGTAATTGGGGGCGACGATTTGTCGACACGCAAGCCAGATCCGGCAGGCATTGAATATGTTCTGCAAAAGTTTGGGGTCGAGAAAGACGAATTCCTGTATGTAGGCGACAGCCTTACTGATCAGCAGACAGCTCAAAATGCCGGTGTGGATTTTGGGGCAATGTTGACGGGGTTTACAACAAGGCAGCAATTTGAAGTCAAGGGTGCCGATTTCTATTTTTCCAATATGGAAGATTTATGTGAAAAGCTAATATAAGAAAGGCCCGGTTACGGGCGGCCAGCTTGTCGAGAAACTATGTTTTCGACAAGCTGACAGACGCTCGAAAAGACAGGCAGACGAAGAACAGGCGCTCGTTGCTGTATGCAGATACAGCAGGGCGCCTGTTCTGAAGTAAGCAAAAGTGCCCCATATGGGGACGCTTGAGCCATTTTGGGTTTACAAACCGTAACCTAGAAGATCACGTTTACGACCTGATGCTTCCATTTGTCTTATAACCTTTATGAAATTGCTTTTGTGGTGCGTGTAATTTTTCGGCAGTCTGAGAGCCCGGTTTCGGGCTTTTTTTTATATTATATGGATTGTAGCAAGTATTAAATACAAAATGACTGATAGAAAACCCATTCCTTCAGGATTGTTTTTCAGTAATATGTAGGTAATACGGTTTCCACTAAGAAATAATATACTTGAAACTATAACGCAGGACAACATAATAATATAAATGCAAAATCCTTTTTCAAATAAAATGACTGATGCATAATATGAATTTGATAAAGGCGCAAAGCCAGTTAAAATAAGTAAAGCTGAGTTTATAAAACGGTTCTTTTTAAAGATGTTTATGTATGTAAGCGTCGCAAGTAATAAAAGACACGACACGCTTATGGTATTAAAATAAGGAGTAATCATACTTTGATTTCTTATTGTACACGCTATTATTGGCGAAAAAGCGGAAACTAAAATCAATTTTTCAGGCGAAAACCTGACATTGAGGCCTAAAGCAAGTCCAATCGAAAAATTCTCAAGGTATGCGGCAAAAATAACGAAGAAAAATAACAATATAGTCATAAGGATCCCTCTCATAATAGAATATGAGAAGCAGTTATAGTTAGTTAACAGAATTAAACATTAATTGAAATTCCGCTGCCGCCACGATTAATTATAATTGAATGTGCTCCATTTACATCATCGATGCCTCCGGTTATCCTAAGCTTTGCGCCGTGTGCTTTTTCTGCCACTATATCAGGATTGTATGCTCGGCTGTCAAAATAGGGGATTAAAGGAAAACCGTAATTTTCCTCCTGTGTTGAGATTCCGTTATTTACGTAAGTAACTGGAGGAACGACATTTACGATTTCTTTTATATTAAAATCCGGCTGTTTCCCACGGGGCAGGATAGAGATGTTTAGACGCCTGCCAAATATATTTCTTATTGATTCAGCACAGTTTTCAGCACTGTCGATGCTATCGAAATTGCATATGAGTTCACTGTTCATAACAATCCTTCTTAAATATTATTCTAAATCTATTTTTACAAGAGGGATAGGAATATATGTATGGCAAAATGAGCATTTTGTGGTATAATAATATATTACAGTAAATAAAATGAGTGAGATAACATGGATATTAAGATTGGTGACAGATTAAAAATGAAAAAGCCGCATCCTTGCGGAAGTTTTACCTGGTCTGTACTACGGATCGGCGCTGATTTCAAAATAAAGTGCGAGGGGTGCGACCATATTGTTATGCTGCCACGAACAAAAGTCGAAAAAAATATAAAAGAGATACTTGCAGAAGAGGAAAAACTGTAGCTGCGTTTACCTTTTTAAAAAAATAAAAATTGGAGGAAAAACGTATGCTGGAAAAACTTGCACAGGTCGAACAGAGATATGATGAAATTGGGTCAAGATTAGCTGATCCCGAAGTTGTAGGAGATCAAAATTTATTCAGAGATTTAATGCGTGAGCATAAAAAGCTAACGCCTATCATAGAAAAGTATAAGGAATATAAACAGGCTCAAAACAATATGGATGAGGCAAAAGAGATGCTGAGCGGCACTCTTGAAAAAGACTTCAAAGATATGGTTGAGGAGGAGTATTTAAAAAGTAAAGAAAATATAGCTACAATTACTGAAGAACTTAAAGTCCTCCTGCTTCCAAGTGATCCTAATGATGATAAAAACGTTATCGTTGAAATTCGCGGAGGAGCCGGAGGAGAAGAAGCGGCTCTGTTTGCGCATAGTCTTTTCCGTATGTACAGCATGTACGCAGAAGTTAAACGCTGGAAGGTTGAGGTTTTGAATATTAACGAAACCGAACTTGGCGGGATTAAAGAAGTCAGCTTTGAAATAACTGGTGAGGGCGCTTACAGCCGTCTTAAGTTTGAAAGCGGCGTTCACCGTGTTCAACGTGTGCCTGAAACTGAAAGTTCTGGTCGTGTTCACACTTCCACAGTTACTGTTGCCGTCCTGCCGGAAGCAGAAGAGGTCGAGGTTGATATAAACCCGGTAGATCTTCAGATAGACACCTATCGAAGCAGCGGAGCAGGCGGACAGCATGTCAACAAAACAGAGTCTGCAATTCGAATCACACATATTCCTACAGGCATTATCGTTGAATGCCAGGATGAGAGAAGCCAGTATAAAAATAAGGATAAAGCAATGAAAGTTCTCCGTACAAAGCTTTACGAAAGAGAACTTCGGGAACAGACTGAAAAGATTGCGAGCGAAAGAAAATCTCAGGTTGGTACAGGAGACAGAAGTGAAAGAATAAGGACATACAATTTCCCGCAGGGACGTGTATCAGATCACAGAATATCACTTACATTATATAAACTTGAGGCATTTATGAACGGTGATTTAGACGAAATGATAGACGCGCTTATCACCGCAGATCAGGCGGAAAGGCTGAAGGGAGAGGCAAACGACTGATAAAGGGGAAGTGCCAATGGACACTTTGATGAACATTACCCTGATTAGCGTCGCCACAGGTATTGTGGGAACGGGGCTAGGTGGTTTATTTGCTTCAGCGTTTCACGTAAAGAAAAATGACATTTTGGGGTTTATTATGCAGCTTTCCGCTGGCCTAATGCTGGCGGTTGTTGCTTTTGACCTGCTTCCAGCCGCATTCGATACGGCTAAAATGTGGAATCAAAGATGGTTTTTATCGGCAAGTATTGTCGGCGTTATAGCAGGAGTTATGTTTGCCGCTGTAATACAGCATATTATGGAACGGGGACAGGAACCGCAGTATAGAAGTAAAAAGGTAAATCTTATGCAGACGGGCATAATTACCGGCATTGCAATCGCAATGCATAATACGTTTGAAGGTCTTGCAATAGGCAGCGGCTTTGATGTTTCACCAGTGCTTGGAATATCGATTGCTATCGCGATCTTCTTCCACGATATACCTGAAGGAACTGCAATGGCCGCACCGATGATTGGGGCGGGTATGAGTGTAGGAAAAGCAACATTCTATGCGGCTCTTTCTGGGGTTCCGATGGCGCTTGGAGCTGCGCTTGGCGTAATACTCGGGACCATTTCACCGCTTGTTATTGCGATATGTCTTGCCGCGGCTGCGGGAACCATGTTGTACATATCATTTTGCGATCTGATTCCTACAGCGGGGGCAATAAGCCCGGCATCTTATGCGGGTGCTGTTCTTGGCATGATGCTTGGAATTATTGTTACAAATATTTTTGATTAATGGGTGTAAAAATGCAAACGGTTTATCTAAAAATAACAGATGTAAAAAAGGAATATGATTATATAAAGCAGGCTGCGCAAACGCTTGCTTCGGGCGGGGTCGTTGCAATTCCTACTGAGACTGTTTACGGGCTTGCAGCAAGTGCTTTATGTGAAGATGCGGTCAGGCAAATTTTTGTCGCAAAGGGTCGTCCGCAGGACAATCCTCTCATTGTTCATCTTGCAGATGCCAGTGAAGTCGATAAAGTATGCATGGATGTGCCGAAGTCGGCGTACAAACTGTTTGAGGCATATTCACCCGGACCACTTACCGTTGTGCTTAAGAAAAGAGAACTTATTCCGAATGTTGTTTCTGCCGGGCTTGATACTATAGGGATAAGGATTCCTTCTCATCCTGTGGCAAGGGGAATTATAAAAGTTTCCGGTGTGCCGATTGCGGCGCCGTCCGCAAATATATCGGGAAAGCCCAGCCCTACAACAGCTCAGCATGTTTTGAGTGAAATGGACGGCAGGATCGACATGATCGTGGATGGCGGCACTTGCGATGTCGGTGTCGAGTCTACCGTTGTGTCACTTGCTGGTGATGTCCCGGTTTTATTAAGACCGGGCGGCATCACTCTGACACAGCTTGAAGCGGTACTTGGACATGTTGAGCTTTCAAAAGCGGTTTTATCAAAATTTAGCGACAGCGAAAAAGTTGCGGCTCCAGGAATGAAATACAGACATTATGCGCCAAAAGCGAAGGTGCTTGTTATTAGGGGTTACGATAATGACGTGATCCCGTTTATACAGTCAAAACTGCATGAGGCTAAAAAACAAGGCCGCAATGCTTCCGTTATGTGCTTTGACGGAGAAGAAAATTATTTTAGTGATACTGTATGCGTTTCTTACGGCAAGCGGGACGAGCCGTCTACACTTGCACATAATCTCTTTGATGTGCTTCGTGGTTTCGATGATACAGATACAGAAGTAATATATGCGCGCTGTCCCGAAAAAACGGGTATCGGGCTTGCAGTCTATAACCGTCTTATAAAAGCCGCGGGTTTTAACATTATTGACGTTTAGGGGTGAACGTAATGACTGTAGTTGGAATAACCGGCAAAAGCGGCGCGGGGAAATCGAGAGCCTGCTCGTATATTGAGCAGAAGGGATATCCTGTAATTGACGGAGACAGGATTGCACACGAGGAGTTAAAGGAAAACAATTCACTTCAAAATGAGTTAATAGAGGCTTTTGGGGGCAAAATAGTCAAAAACGGTGAACTTGACAGAAAGGCTCTTGGGTCAATTGTTTTCTCTGATGATGAAAAGCTAAAACTTTTAAATAGAATTTCTCACAAATATATTCTTGAACATTTTGACAGGCTAAAGGAGAAATATCAAGAACAGGGTTTCAAAGCTGTATTCATAGATGCAGCAGCCCTTATCGAAAGCGGCTATCCGTGTGATGCTATGGTTTTTATAAAAGCTGATAAAGAGTTTAGGAAAAGTCGGATATTAGACCGTGACAATATTAAAGAAAAT
>JAUZPM010000054.1 GCA_030705925.1 Bacillota bacterium | reverse complement strand
TAAAGGTGCCCGCCGCCGCTTTGAATATGTTGGATGTAAAAACGGAGTTACAATAGTTGACGATTATGCACATCATCCTTCTGAAATAAAAGCAACGCTTACTGCCGCGGCTTCTATGGGATATAAGAAAACGATATGCATATTCCAACCGCATACCTATTCACGCACGCATTTGCTTTTTAATGATTTTACTAAAGCGCTCACAGGGTGTGATACTTGCCTTCTAGTCGACATTTATGCCGCACGGGAGAAGAATACTATGGGCATTTCGTCTAATGATCTGGCTTTAAAAATGGGCAATGCTGTCTATTGCGGCGGATTTGAAAATGCCGTTGAATATTTAAGGCAGCACGCCGAAGATGGAACTCTGGTAATTACAATGGGGGCAGGCGACATTTATAAAGTTGGACAAATGTTCCTTAAAAGTAAATAAAAATTAACAAATTATATTTTGACATAAGCAAAAGTTGGATATAAAATGGTCAAAGTATTATTTTTCTTTAGACCATTTATTATTTATTAGGAGAAGAAAGCATGGAGTTTATTGAAATTATCAAAGCGTTCATTCTTGGTATCATCGAAGGAATAACCGAATGGCTTCCAATCAGCAGTACAGGTCATATGATTTTGGCTGATGAATTCATCAAGCTTAATGTTACTGCCGCATTTAAAGAGATGTTCCTTGTTGTAATACAGCTTGGTGCAATAATGGCCGTTGTAGTTTTATACCTACATAAGTTAAATCCTTTTTCCTCAAAAAAGTCTCCTGCGGAACGCAAAGAAACCTTTGTTCTTTGGTACAAAGTTCTTATTGCATGTGTCCCTGCAGGAATAATAGGCGTATTGTTCAATGATAAAATTGATGAACTGTTTTACAATTATAAAACAGTCTCAGTAACGCTTATATTCTATGGTTTATTATTTATACTTATCGAAAATGGCAGAAAAGGAAAACCAAAAATCAATTCGATTTCACAATTATCATATAAAACAGCTTTGATAATAGGAATTTTTCAGATACTGTCATTGATACCAGGCACCTCCCGTTCGGGCGCTACTATTATAGGGGCCATGCTTATAGGTACATCAAGATATATTGCGGCTGAGTTTTCGTTCTTTCTTTCAATTCCAGTTATGTTTGGTGCAAGCGCGGTTAAGATATTAAAATTCGGGTTTAATTTTACCGGATTGGAACTAGCAATACTACTAACAGGCATGATTACTGCTTTTATAGTATCTATTCTTGCAATCCGCTTTTTAATGGGCTATATCAAAAAACACGATTTCAAAGCATTCGGCTATTATCGCATAATTCTAGGTTTGATCGTCCTTGTATATTTTCTTGTAAGATAATTAAGTCAATTATGTATTGACAATTCAATTATAAAACAGGACTACGCAAAAGCTTAGTCCTGTTTTATAATTTATATCCAAACAAAAAACTGTCTTTCCGCAACAAATAACAGAAAGACAGTTTTTTTAAATATAAGTAATTAAATTACTTAAGTTCTACCTTTGCGCCAGCATCTTCAAGTTTCTTCTTCAGTTCTTCAGCTTCGTCTTTGCCAACGTTCTCTTTTACAGGCTTCGGAGCTCCGTCAACTAAATCTTTAGCTTCTTTTAAGCCAAGGCCGGTAACTTCGCGAACAACCTTGATAACGTTAAGCTTTGAAGCGCCAACTTCAGCAAGAACAACTGTGAACTCAGTCTTTTCTTCAGCAGCAGGAGCAGCAGCAGCAGGAGCAGCAGCAACTGCAACAGGAGCAGCAGCTGAAACACCAAACTCCTCTTCGAGAGCTTTAACAAGCTCGGATAATTCAAGAACGGTAAGTGCTTTAACATCTTCAATTAACTTTGTAACTTTTTCAGACATTGTAATTTCCTCCATATAATTTTCAATTTAATTTCATTAATTATTGATTTGCAGCTTTCTTCTCAGCAATAGCATTCAAAGCGCACGCAAGCCCTCTTAAGTTGCCGTTTAAAACGTTTACAAACCCCGAAATTGGAGCATTGAAACCGGCCAAAACCATAGAAATGAGCACTTCTTTGGCAGGCAGTTTAGAAAGCTCTTTGATTTGGCTGACTGATACAACTTTGCCCTCAACAAATCCGGCTTTTATCTGGAAATTGTCATGCTTGCCGGCATATTCAGCAATAACCTTTGCCGGTGCAACTAAATCTGAGCTTGAAATAGCAAGAGCAGTTGTTCCATTCAGTATATCATCAAGGCCTTCAATACCAGCATCTTTCAGCGCAAGCTTTGTAAGTGTGTTTTTAACTACAGCGTATTCAACATTTTCACTTCTAAGCTTACGGCGAAGAGCAGTATCATCAGAAACTGTGATACCCTTGTAATCGACAAAAACGCCTGTTTTAGCCGCTTTGATTTTTTCAGCAAGATCAGAGACTATCTTTTTCTTCTCGTCTAGAATTTTTTCGCTTGGCATAAATTCACCTCCACTCCTGAACTGACCCAAAGTAAAATAAAAAACGCGCCTTCGAGAAAGAAGGCGCGTAATTATTACAAAATATTATTGTAAATCATACGGCATCTTCCTCGGCAGGTATGTTTAAGCTTTAAAGCACCTGCTGTCTTTGGATCAGATGACTGTGATATATTAACATATTAACCCTGGCTTGTCAAGGTTATGCTTCAAATTTACCTGAGTTAATCTTGATGCCAGGTCCCATTGTAGATGCAATTACACAACTTTTAATGTACTGGCCTTTTGTAGCTGCAGGTCTTGCCTTTATTACTGCACTCATTAATGTGCCAAGGTTTTCAGAAAGTTTTTCAATTCCGAACGAAACCTTACCAACTGGGCAGTGAATAATGTTTGTCTTATCAAGACGATATTCGATCTTACCGGCTTTAATATCATGGATAGCCTTAGTAACATCCATAGTAACGGTTCCTGCCTTAGGGTTAGGCATTAAGCCTTTAGGTCCAAGCACTTTACCAAGGCGGCCAACAACGCCCATCATATCAGGTGTTGCGACAACAATATCAAAATCAAACCAGTTTTCACCGGTTATTTTGGCAACAAGCTCTTCTGCACCGACATAGTCAGCACCACCTGCTTCAGCCTCTTTTGCCTTATCGCCTTTTGCAAATACAAGAACTCTGACTTTTTTGCCGGTTCCGTGTGGCAGAACAACAGCGCCTCTTACCTGCTGGTCAGCGTGACGTGAGTCAACACCGAGTTTTATATGCACTTCAACCGTTTCATCAAACTTAGCCTTAGCGGTTTTGCATACTAGATCCAGCGCTTCGGAGGGGTCATATTGTTTTAACTTTTCAATCAGCTTTGCGCTTTCTTGATATTTCTTTCCTCTATTCACAATTTTCCTCCTTCGTGGTTAGCGGAATACTCCTCCCACTTATTAGCCATAAAATATTAGCGCTATGGCGTACTGCGCTTTCTTACTGCTCTACAGTGATGCCCATGCTTCTTGCCGTTCCGGCAATCATAGACATGGCAGTTTCAATGGTTGCTGCATTCAGATCAGGCATTTTCTGTTCAGCAATCTTTTTTAACTGCTCTTTTGTCAGTTTACCGACTTTGTTCTTATTAGGTGTGCCGGAAGCTGTTTCAATGCCAATCGCTTTTTTGATAAGCACTGCAGCCGGCGGAGTCTTTGTAATGAAAGAAAAAGATCTGTCGGCATATACTGTGATAACAACAGGGATAATGTAACCAATATCGCCTTTTGTTCTTTCGTTAAATTCTTTAGTAAATGCCATAATATTAACGCCATGCTGACCAAGTGCAGGTCCAACCGGCGGTGCTGGTGTTGCCTTTCCTGCCGGAATCTGAAGCTTGATATAACCTACTACTTTCTGAGCCATGTTTACACCTCCTTAATGCAAATGTGGTATGGCGGAAAGACTTATGCCCTTCCTCCCACTATAACAGCGATTTACGCTATCATACAATTGGATCGATCTGTTCCAGGTTGAGTTCAACCGGCATTTCACGGCCGAACATAGAAACCATAACTCTGACTTTTTTGCTGTCCGGACTGATTGCCTCAACGTATCCGCTATTTCCGGCAAGAGGTCCGCTGTTAACCTTTACGTTATCACCTACAGCAAAGCGAATGTCAAATGAGCGTTTTTCAACGCCCAGCTCCGCAACCTCCTCTTCAGTCAGAGGAACGGGTTTAGAAGCAGGGCCAACGAATCCGGTAACGCCGCGCACATTGCGGACGATATACCATGTTTCGTCGTTCATAACCATCTTCACAAGCACATAGCCCGGGAAAATCTTCTTTTCAACCTCTTTTGATTTATTGTTTTCTTTTAATTCAACAACAATCTCAGTCGGAACCTTGACATCGGGGATAAGCTCCTGGAGCTTACGGTTTTCAACGATTTTTTCAAGGTTTGTCTTAACCTTGTTTTCATAGCCTGAATAGGTATGCACTACATACCATTTCGCATCAGACATATAGGCACACCTCCGTTAAAAATGTCATCATCATTTAATTATTAAGCCTATAAGCGCTGCAAGTCCGGCATCAAATAATCCGATAAAGGCAGATACTATAACAATGGAAACAATAACTACCCAAGTGTTGGTTTTGACCTGTTTCCATGGGGACCAGACAACCTTTTTCATCTCGGATCTTGTTTCGCGAAACCATCTGTTTAATCTTTCTCCAAGTGAGGGGCCCTTTTTCTTTGGCTTTTCGGCTTTTACTGGCGTATTTTCTGCCATCTTATTTCCTCCTCTTTAAAGTAACCCACATCAGGATTACTTCGTCTCCTTATGAAGGGTATGCTTCTTGCAGAATCTGCAGTATTTGTTCATTTCGAGACGGTCGGGATCATTTTTCTTGTTCTTCATCGTGTCGTAATTTCTTTGATTACATTCGCTGCACGCAAGAGTAATTTTTGTTCTCATTTCTTGCACCTCCTAATTTCGAAAACCCTTATAGTTTCCTTCCTCAGTTAGAATTTTGCACATAAAAAAAGACCTAAACAGAGGTATAATGGATTCTATCACATTATTATGCAAAAATCAAGCTTTTTTACAATATTTATGATTTGAATCCTCATAGGGGTTTTAGTTGACTTATATACTGTATTATTATACAATATATCCGTTACAATGTAAACAATGACTTGGAGAAGACATGAATAATATTAAAATAATGATGGCAACTATGGGTCTTGGACTCGGCGGTGCCGAAACTCATATAGTTGAATTGTCAAAAGCTTTAAAATCACGCGGTTTTGATGTCTGCATATGTTCAAATGGCGGTGTATATACAAAAACGCTTGCAGATGCCGGAATCCGCCACTATCAGGCTCCGATGCACGTGCGCAGTATACCGTGCATGATCAAATCGTTTTTTAAGCTTTACCACGCCGTCCTGCGGGAAAAACCTGATATAATTCACGCCCATGCGCGCATTCCTGCTTTTTTATCTTCTATAGTTTGTTTTTTAACCAATACTCCTATGGTGACAACAGCTCATTTTAATTTTGCAACAGTTGGCGGGCTCAGATTTTTGTCCCGCTGGGGTAAACGTTCAATCGCGGTAAGCAACGACCTTAAAAACTATCTTACCCAAAATTACAATGTTAAACCAGAGAATATTATAGTTACGGTAAACGGAATCAATACTGAGACATTCAGCCCGTCAGTAAGCGATTTTGATGTTAGAAATGAATTCAATATTCCAAAAGACGCAAAATGTATTGTTACTGTCAGCAGAATGGACAAAAATGCCTGCCTTGCGGCATTCCGTCTGCTTGACTGTGCTGATGAACTCTATAATTTCGATGACCACCTAAGAATAGTCGTAGTAGGAAGCGGAGATTCACTTGAAGATATAAAATCAAGAGCAAGTGAGATCAATTCAAGGCTTGGCATTGATTTTGTAATAGTAGTCGGTGGCAGAACAGATATCAAAAACTTTTGCGCCCTCTCAAGCGTCTTTGTCGGCGTTTCCCGTGCCGCTCTTGAGGCTATGTCCTGTGAAAAACCAGTTGTTCTTGCCGGCAATCAGGGCTTTTTGGGTCTTTACACTAGGGACAAGCTCAAAGATTGTATCGCTACGAATTTTACCTGCCGTGGTTTTGGGGAAACAACTAAAGATTTGCTGCTTGAAGAAATCAAAAAAGCACTTGCGTTGTCTGACGATTCTTTGCACGAAGTCACAGCTTTTTCGAGAAAAACGGTAATCGACCGGTATTCAGTCGAAAAGATGGTCGATGATGCGTATAATACTTATCGCGACGTTTTATCCTCAAAAAAAATAGATTTTCTTATATGCGGTTACTACGGATATCATAACGCCGGAGACGAGGCACTGCTTAAAGCTGTTATCCGAAACCTTAAGTCACACCGACCAGATCTTAATATAGCAGTTCTGCTTAGGAAAAATGCTAACTCAATAGACCTTGGAAATGTAAAAAAATATAACCGTTTCAGTTTAATATCAATTCTTAAAGTTTTGCCTCGAACATCAGTTATGATTTTCGGCGGTGGAAACCTTATACAGGATGCGACTAGTACAAAATCTCTTATTTATTACATAGAATTATTAAGGCTTGCAAAATTATTTGGGCTTAAAACGATGCTCTATGCAAATGGAATTGGCCCTGTAACTGTTAACAGCAACAAAAAACGCGTACAGTCTATCTTAAATAGTGTAGACATAATTACGCTTCGTGAAAATCAGTCGTATGCCCTGCTGAAGGATTTTGGTGTTACAAAGCCGGATATTCGCATTACGGCAGATGAAGTCTTCACTTTGTTTTCTAAAATCTCGCTTACAGATAATAAGTTTTCTTACATTAATATACCTCAAAAGCCTTATATTGTCGTATCTTTGCGTAATTGGAAAACTGCCGATAAACACTTTGAAGAAAAGTTTGCTGAATTTTTTGAAAAGCTTGTTGAAAAATATGGTTATGAACTTGTATTCATGCCGATGCAGGATTTTGAGGACAGCGATATTTGCGTTAGAATAAAGAACAGACTTAGCTTCAAAAGCAGAATCTTCAGCGGTCTTTCAATTGAAGAGATGATGTATCTTATTTCAAAAAGCGTCTTCGTGGTAGGTATGAGACTTCATGCACTTATTTTTGCAACCGGCGTTGCCGTGCCGTCCATTGCTGTTGTATACGATCCTAAAGTTGAAGGATTTTTGGATTTTATTGATATTCCAAGCTTTATCAGATGCGAAAATATTGAAATCAACAAACTTTTGTGTTTTGCTGATAACATAGTGCAAAACAACGAAAAAATACGTTCAGAGCTCGCATTAGCTTCAAAGACTCTTCAAAGTGCAGCCGCAAAAAATGCTGCCGCCGCAATAAGTTTATTAAATGGGGAGATTGATAAGTGAGAATAATGGGCGTTGATTTTGGTGATGCAAGGACAGGCATCGCCATGTCTGATATTAACGGTTTTCTCGCCAGCCCTCTTGTTACCATATACGAAAATGGACTTACTAGAACTGCAGAAGAAGTTGCCCGTCTTGCCGCAGAACACTCTGTTAAAAAGATCGTTGTAGGTCTTCCTAAAAATATGGACGGAAGCAGCGGCTCGCGTGTTGAGAAAACTTATCTTTTCTGTGAAGAACTTAAAAAACGTTTTACCGGTGAAATAATCACATCAGATGAACGCCGGACAACAGTTTATGCGTCTAATATATTAAATGAAACAAACACGCGCGGCAAAAAAAGAAAGCAAAGCATCGATCAGCTTGCCGCTGTTCTAATTCTTCAGACTTACCTTGATAGCACAAAATTGTAAAAAAAATCCGCGGTCATCCGCGGATTTTTTGTAGGTATAAAGATTTATTATGAAGACTTGAATTATAATTAAATAGATCCTTTTTTGTATTTTCCCTGCTTACATCGCTATTATATAAGCCAGGTAAATAAAAATCATTTGGGTAATACTTGTAACTTTTTGTTTTGTTGTACCCATTACTATATTTAATAATGCCCCACTTGCCGTTAGACTCAGTCCATGCCAGACCCTCGTTAAAATCGCTTATATAATCATAATCGAACGGCAATGCTTCGTTTCCGCTTATATCAATTATCCCAAATCTCGCATTATTTACGACGGCAGCAAGACTATTTTCAACATCATAAACAAGATCATATTTAATAGGTACTACACGTTTTCCAGTCTTGTCTATAAAACCCCATTTTCCGTTTTCATACCCCCCCAGTTCAACCGCGGCTAAGCCTTCGCTGAAATTGCCCGCGTCATTATATTTTGGATATATAACCAACTTGCCCTGATCATTAACAAAACCACATTTACCACCAAGTTCGACATTGAACATGCCTTCGTTATGTCCAATCACATAATATTTCGGATCAATTACAGCTTTCCCGTTTTTGTTGATAACGCTCTCTTCATAATTCATAGAGGCAATAGCATATCCGTCCTGAAATCCGCTTACAAAATCATATTTTGCAGGAACTACTAAATTTCCCGTTTTATCGATAAAACCGAATTTCCCATCGTAATCTTTTCCTATTCTTACGGCGGCAAGTCCTTCAGAAAAAACATATGCATAGCTAAACTGCGGAGGAATAATTTCATTTCCGGTCTTGTCTATATAACCATACTTTCCCTTTAATTTTACTACCGCAAGACCCTCTGAAAAATTGCCTACACGGTCATATTTTAAAGGAATAACTTCGTTCCCGTTACCATCTATAAAACCGCTTTTACCGTTAAGCGTCACAGCACATAAACCATCAGAAAAATAAGTAACATTATCATATTTCGGGGCAACTACCTCTTTGCCTGTTTTGTCAACAAATCCCCATTTCATATCTTCATCTATATAATTCCCTTTGGCAACTGCCGCCAATCCTTCTGAGAAGTAATCTACATAGTCATAAATTAAAGGAACGATCACATTACCTTCTTTGTCAATAAATCCGCCCTTCTGTTCACTATCCCCAACATACACTCCCGCCAAGCCTTCACTATAGAAATCAGCATAATCATATTGGGGAGAGACAACTTCTTTGCCTGCCGTATCAACAAAACCATACTTTCCATCTTTACTGACACAAGCCATCCCTTCAGAAAATCCAAGGGTATCATCATAGTCAAGAATAGGCTTTACAATAGTTGTGATTGCATTATTCGTCGCACTTGCCGGTAAAGCTGTAATAATTAATACCATGCAGATAATGATTGCAAAAAAACCTTTTTGATTTCTCATTTAAATCCTCCAAACTTTTACTCAATATTTTTATATATTTACATATTAATAAAAATATATCATTATAGGAAATATTTTTCAAGTTTTAATCGGGTTTTTTTAGCAATTCACTTATTCCTGTAATCATAACAAGAAGTGCGAAAATTTTTCTAAGAAGTGCGGGGTCTGTTCTAAGTGCTATAAGGCTCGCAGCATAAGCAGTTATAATTCCGCTTGCAGCAGTTAATGCTGCAGTTTTTTTTTCAATATTATGCTCTTTTAAATGTATAAAGAGTGCGGCGGCTGCAGTCGGAAGAAAATATAATAGATTGATTCCCTGAGCTTTTTGCTGCCCAAAGCCAAAAAAAGAAACTAATAAAATTATTAATAGGCTGCCACCGCCTATTCCCATACCGCTGAGTACACCTGTAATTGCAGAAGTCAATGCAAGCAGTATATTATCCATGGCAAAACATCCTTATTGAAGAAAATATCAGAAACGCTGCAAACGCATAATGAAGTATCCTTTTAGGGATTTTTCTCAAAAAAAATGCACCCGCAGCCCCGCCAATTGCACCTGCTGCCATAAATGTCCATGCATCGTTTATGCATGCCGCCCCGTTCATTACATAAGGAACTGCGCTAACAATACTTAATAAAAAAGTTACTGCTATCGCAGTCGCATGCGCTTTTTTTATTTCTAGGTCAGCCACGCGTTTTAAAAGTGGCACAAGAATAAGGCCTGCCCCACCGCCGAAGAAACCATTTACAGCACCTGAAACAATACCTATGAAAATTAATTTCATCCAAACAAGTTTTCTTTTTTCCATGTTAGAAGTGTTTGCTAGTACGACATATTTTATGTAAAAGTCAAATATAAAAAAAACAGGCATTAAAACCTGTTTTCGAAACTCAACTATTAAAATATATAATATCAAAAGGATTTTTACATTCTTTCACTAGCAAAGTTTTAATGACAGTCAATCAGTATCTTAATGTCGTAACCGTTAAGATGCAAAATTCCTTCAATATTGCATTCCGCAAATATTTCATGGTAACATCTGTCAAGTGAAATATCAATTGGTTCTGGATTAAAATTCATCAAAAATAAATATTCGTTAATCCCATCAGATCGTTTTTGCACATTAACTCCCTCAGGAGTTGGGAAATCTACAGATTTTAACTTGTTTTCTATTACAAGTTTTGTATAAAAATCATCTAGGAAAACATGTTCACCACGAAATGCAATATAATATGCATAACCATCGCCCACTTTATTTACTGTAAGTGCCGGTCTTCCTGCATAAAAATCTTTTTCGTAAGTTCCAATTATCTCGGCTGTTTCAGAATGTATTAAATCGCAGTAAGTATCTGCTTCATATACCTGTCCATTTATATTTACAGCGTTTTTTTCTATATCGTATAGGGTATCTACCTCTTCTGACCGTATTCCTAAAAGTTTTCTAAGTTGACTAGGAAAACCTTCGAGAAAGCAAAGATTATTTTCGTTTACTATGCCGCTATAGTAAGTAGTCACAAGCATTCCGCCTGATTCTACAAAATGTTCCATCCTTCTAGCTACATCCGGTTTAAGCATATATAAAACAGGCGCAACAATCAGCTTGTATTTAGAAAAGTCTTTTTCTGATGATATAACGTCGACTGATACACTGTTTTTCCATAGAGATTGATAATGTCTTAAAACTTCTTGCTTATAGTTCTTCAGATCATTTCTAAGCCCGTAAATTGAATCCTGTGCCCATTCATTCTCTATATCGTAAATGACCGCCGCATTAGCCTTAGTTACAGTTCCTGTTGTGCTGTCCAATTTTTTCAAGACTTGTCCAACTTCCGTTACGTCTTGAAAAACACCATGTCCGCAATGTTCGGCAACTGCCCCATGAGCTACAGCCTGCAAGGATGACAACATATGCATACCAGGTCTTTTAAGTTTGCAGGTACGCATCCATTTAGTCATGCTAGGCGTGCTTTCCATAAGCATAAACGGCTTTCCATCCTTAAGTGCCCTTATAAAATCATATGTAAAAGCAGTGTTGCAAGCTGTTTTCCAATCCGGCTGTTCGTAATGCCCTGCCGGGTAAGTATCAATTGAGACAACGTCAAGCTCTTTTGCAAATTTCGTATAATCAAGATTTCTGCAAGATCCTTGCAGCAAATTTGTAGTTACCGGAATATTAGGCGTAAACTTTTTTATAGCTGATATTTCAGACTTCATAAAATCGACTGTCTGATCTGTAACAAAACGTTTCCAGTCAATCGAAAGACCATGTATACTATTCTCCCCGTTTGGAGCTGGCGATTCTATTTCGTTCCAATCGGAATATTTGTGATTCCAAAAATTCGTCCACCATTCATGATTTAATTTGTCTAAGTCACCATTATATTTAATTTTTAACCAATTTCTAAAAGCCTCTTGACATAAATCGCAGTGACATTCTCCACAATATTCATTCGATATGTGCCATGCAATAAGTGCAGGGTGATTTCTATAATGCTGAGCCAATAAAGAATCTATTTGAATTGTTTTTTTCCTATATACAGGAGAAGTATAGCAATAATTATGTCCCCCACCATAAAGGTTTCGCACAAGATTTGACTGAACTCTCAAGACTTCTGGATACTTTTTTGCCAACCATGCTGGTCTTGCTCCACTTGGCGTAGCAAGTATTACATTTACGCCATCTTCATATAATTTATCTATTATTTTATCAAGCCATGAGACTTCAAATTTAGTTTCCTCTGGTTCTAATGCTGACCACGCGAAAATTCCGACTAACATCACATTGCAGCCGGAAAGCTTCATAAGGCGTATATCCCCATCAACAATTTCAGGCATTTGAATCCATTGATCAGGATTATTCCCATCACCATGCAAAAAATGCGGATGCCTTTCACTTATTGGAGATAACTTAACCACTTTAAAATCCCTTCTTTGCGAAAGCATGAACGTAACTTCAGAATGTTTAAAAACTTCTAAGCCTGAGAAGCGGAAGCAAGTTCTCTCCGCCGTACTACGTGCAAAATTATATTTTGATTTTATTTAAGCATGATGCCAACCTGTTTAGTAAAACGCATTTTAATATTAATTAACGTATCAGCTAGCTAACTTAGCATAATTAAAGGAAATAACATAGTTTAAACACAAGGGATAAATCATATAAAAATTGCTTTGGCCTGTTCTAATTAAGTTCATCATTTTGATTTCAAAAGATTGTCCACTGTTGGTGCAGACAGATGACCATTAAAAACTACTAGTCATTCTGATGAATAGTTCTAAATGCATATATTATCTCTAATAAATTATCCATGCACCACATAGTATGGTGCATGGAGTTTATATTGCTATTCTTTTATAGAACCCATCATTACGCCTTTTACAAAATACCTTTGTGCAAATGGGTAGGCACATAATATAGGCAATGTTGCTACACAAATACTGCAGTATCTAACGACATCTTCCAAGAATATTGTTGCTGTCGTCTGACTGTCAGCCATTGTTCCAACTGCATTTCCGATTGAAGTGTTCTGAATTAGTATCTCACGTAAGAATAACTGCAAAGGCCATTTATTTCGGTCGCTCAAATACAGCATTGAGTTAAACCAGGCGTTCCATTCACCAACGGCATAATAAAGTGCAATAACTGCAAACGTTGCCTTGGTTACAGGAAATACAATTTTAAATAATATTGTAAGGTCATTTGCGCCATCGAGCTTAGCTGATTCCTCAAGAGATTCTGGAACTCTATTAAACGCTGTTTTCATAATAATCAAATTCCAAGTTGCAATAAGTGTAGGTATGATTATCGCAAAACGTGAATCATATAAACCTACGCTTTTTACAAGCAAAAAATCAGGAATCATTCCGCCGCCGAAATACATTGTAAATACAATCATTAATGTTATAAATCTTCTCATAATAAAGTCTTTACGAGAAAGAACATAGGCACCAATAGCTGTCATTATCATTTTTGTTATTGTTCCAATAATAACATAAAACAATGTATTGCCATATCCTATCCAAATATTCATATTATGAAATACAGCCTTATAACCTTCAAGCGAATATCCTTTAGGCCATAAGAGAGCGCCAGTATGTTGCGCAAGCTCATTAGGATTGCTGAATGAACCAAAGACAACATAAAGCATAGGATAGAGACATATAAAAGCAATCAAACCAAGAAAAATATAATTAAACGTATCAAAACAAATTTCACCAAAAGATCTTTTATGAACCATTTCTTCCTCCTTACCAAAGGCTTTCGTCGGTAGTCTTGCGTGCCAGCCAGTTGGCAAATACAAGAAGCATCAGGTTTACAACTGAATTAAACATACCAATAGCCGAACCATAGCTGAAATTAGTATCCTCTATACCTGCACGATAAACATATGTAGATATAATATCAGCCTTTTCATATATCAATGGACTATATAGCAAAAATACCTTTTCAAAACCAATGCTCATCAAGCTGCCTATCTGCATAATCAATTGAATAACTATAATTGGAACAAGAGTCGGGAAAGTAACATGAACCATTTGCTTAAATCTGCCCGCTCCGTCGATAACCGCGGCTTCATATAAGTTAGGATCAGCACCAGAAAGCGTTGCAAGATAAATAATGCTTCCCCAGCCTATACCCTGCCATACGCCGCTTCCGACATAAAGCGGTTGAAATAAATTAACTTTATCCAAAAGGTTTGACCTTGCAACTCCAAAGAAAGCTAACATATTGTTAAAAAGACCAGTTGAAGTTGAAAAATCACGAAGTATACCGCAAACAACAACCAACGATATAAAGTGTGGTAAATATGATAATGTTTGAAGTGTGCTCTTATAACGTTGCGCCTGAATCTCATTTAACAATAGTGCCAATATTATAGGCGCAGGAAATCCAAATACCAGCGACTGGAGATTGATCGTAATAGTATTACGTATTATTCTCCATGCAAAAGGACTTGAAAAGAAGTCAATAAATTGTTTAAAACCGACCCAATCGCTATGAAACAGTCCCCTTGCCGGTCGATAATTCTCAAATGAGATAACAAGCCCAGCCATAGGTAGATATTTAAACACGATATAATAGATAATTACCGGCAGCGCCATATAATATATCCATCTATGTTGTTTATAATTTTTTACTAATCGTTTACCAAAGGAATTACGATTATCTCCGCCTTTTGAAGCGGCATTATTAATAACTGTGGTCTGCATCCCAGAGGTCTGTATCCCAGTTTCTGTCATGTATTTCCTCCTGCCCGAAATGATAGGGCCGGCCTACGCAACCGTACACCGCGCGAACGATTTCCGTAAAGCCGGCCCTGAACTAAATTAGATTATTTTTTTCTATTTGTATAGGACTCGTATGCCTTCTGCATAATGCTTGTTGCTTGGTCAATGTTCATGCCTTTTATTGTTTGAACATATTTGTCATAATTAGAAAGTGGTTCAGCGCCAACAATAAACTTTAAGATCATTTCATTAGCATATGTGTTGACATCCTTCATGATTTCGCTTTTCTTTTCATTATCATCAGCATTTATAATCATTTTCGGGAACACAGCACTATGATCAACTTTAGGATCATCATTCCATTTATTCAGATAAGCAAGCATTCCGGGATCTGCAATATTTCCAGGCATACTAACGGCATCATCATCTCTATAACGTGAAAGCCCTGTATGTAAGCGTAATACATAGTCAACATCGCCGATCGGAACCGTAGGATTCTTTAACATATGATC
>JAUZPM010000053.1 GCA_030705925.1 Bacillota bacterium | reverse complement strand
TTTTTATTAAACAAATAAAAAAGCAGTCGGATAAAGCATATCCAACCGTAGTAAAACTTTATGTTTATCTAGCATTAATAAAGCTGCTTCCTTGAACCCTAAGAAATGCAGCTTTATATTTTTAATAAAACAGATTTTTATCTTTGGTTATTGCGTTTATGTTTTTTAAAAAGATATTTGCCTGTTTAAAATTATTAAAAGCCCCGACGCTTATCCTGACCGTGCCACCCTTTTCAGTGCCCAGACTTTTATGTGCAAGCGGGGCGCAGTGCAATCCGCTTCTGACGCATATATTTTCCTTGTTAAGGGATTCTTCGATTGATGATGATGTTTTTCCGGCAATTGTAAATGACAGCAGAGGAACATGCCTGTTATTTTTGCCTCTAACCGCGACACCGTTTATATTCAATAGGCCAGATTCTAAATAGTCGATCAGCGAGCGCTCTGTAGTCCATAATTCATTCTTATTCTTCGTGACAAATTCAATTCCTGCTCCAAGGCCGGCAATTCCGGGTAAGTTCAGCGTTCCGCTTTCGAATCTTTCAGGCAGAATAGACGGCTGTTTAAACTCGGAAGAATTAGTTCCTGTGCCTCCTTCAATAAGCACAGGTATATCTATGAGTTTCTCATTATTAAAAATCATGAAACCAGTTCCATGCGGCCCGTAAAGGCTTTTATGGCCGGCAGATATAAAGATATCTACACCTAAAAATTTTATATCAATATCAGTTAGTCCGGCAGCCTGCGAGCCATCGCAAACTGTATAAATGTTGTGCAGTTTGGCTTCTTTAACAATTTCTCTAACCGGAAGAATAAAACCGCATACATTTGATGCGTATGTGAAAATAATACACTTAGTTTCTCTTTTTATCAGTTTCCTTAGATTGTTAATTGTTTCAATATCATTGTTGAGATCGACTTTAAAGACGTCGTATGAAACGCCCTTATTCTTCATACTCTCGAGCGGCCGCATAACCGCATTGTGCTCGAGAGAGGACACAATGCAGTGTCCCCCATCGCACATAATCCCTTTAATCGCAATATTTAAAGCGGCGGTAGCATTGAGGACAAAAACGCATTTTTCCGCTCCGTCTACATTTAAGAACGATGTTGTCCTTTCACGCGTTTTATAAATTTCCTCAGCAGCTCTGAGTGATAAATTATAGCCGCCTCTTCCTGCGTTTGCGCCAATGTTTAAAATTGTGTCGTAAACAGTGTTGGCAACAGAAATGGGTTTTGGGAATGTTGTAGCCGCGTTATCAAGGTAAATCACGCGGAAACACCTCCTTGTATTTCCCGTCGTCACCCAAGCAATATATACTATTGATTTTTACTAAATTTTCACGCAATATTTTAATTGCAGTTCCGAGCACGCTTTTGTCAACCCCAATAACATACCCGCAGCCGCAAGAGGATATTTCTATTGGAGGTCGAAGCAGCGATGCAGTAATTCCGCGAGACATCAATAAATTTCTTCCTTTTACAGCATAGGTAACAGAACTGCATAATACATAGCATTTCATAGGTTAATCACCTCTTAATTATATTATGAAGTAGAGTTACACTATGTTCGACCTTAATTGACTTGTCATTACTTATTCTGCCAGTTTTACTGCTTATATTTTTATGGTATAATGTTTTAGTTTAGAAGGGATGAAATTGATGCAAAACGAATTTTCAAGGACAGAATTATTGCTTGGAAACGAAGCTATGGATATATTAAAGGCTTCATGCGTTGCTGTATTTGGCATTGGGGGTGTCGGTTCATATACTGTTGAGGCTCTTGCCAGGTCAGGAGTGGGGCGCTTTGCTTTGATCGACGATGATAGAGTATGCCTGACAAATATAAACAGACAAATCATAGCCACCCATAAAACAGTCGGAAAGCTTAAAGTAGAAGTTGCACGCGACAGGATACTTGAAATAAATCCAAAAGCTCAAGTTGAAATATATCCCTGTTTTTATACTCCGTCAAACGCGGATGACTTCGATTTCCCACAATATAGCTATGTTGTTGACGCTGTCGATACTGTCACCGCTAAAATTGAAATCATAATGCGTGCTCAAAAGGCAAATATTCCTGTAATGAGCTGTATGGGAGCTGGAAATAAGCTTGACCCTACCCAGTTTGAAGTCTCAGATATATACAAAACTTCTGTATGTCCTCTTGCTAAGGTAATGAGGCACGAGCTTAAATCAAGAGGAGTAAAAAAATTAAAGGTCGTCTACTCAAAAGAGCAGCCAACGCCCACAAAGCAGGACGGGCTTCAAATTTGTAAAAACGGTTGTATATGCCCGCCGGGAACCGCCCGCAAATGCACGGCTCGTCGTCAAATACCGGGCAGCATATCATTTGTTCCGTCCGTTGCCGGGCTTATTATCGCGGGAGAAGTAATAAAAGACCTTATTAAGTAGAAAGAATTATTCTTCGAGACCGTCACGGATTTTGTGTAAACCTCCAAGTTGGTGTAAATAGGAGTACCAATTTGGGGGTTTTAGCATAATGTCAAAGAGAAGAATAACACCGGAGCGGAGAGCGCAGCGGAAAAAATAACTGGAGCTATTGCAGGGCGCCGGCATTAACGATGTAGCCGGAGTACAGGAACTGTTTATGAAATGGTGAGCACATTACTGGAAAACGCTCTGGAGGAGAGCGCACTTGTCCGTCAGGTTCCATTCCACGCTACCCTCTCCACCCAGGAGCCACCGCACCGCTTTCTGCCGTAGTTTTTGTTCTTCCTTACGGTTTAGTTGGCGGTAAGCTTCTGCTAAATGTAAAAAACTATTGACATTTTGTTTTAACATGATAAAATATAAATGTAAAAAGTATTTTACATTTGGAGGTATTATTAATGAATGGATTTAGAATGATGGATGAGATGGAACGAGACATCGTATCAAAATCAGAAAAAATAGCGCTGATTTTTGCAAAAGTATGTCTAGCCTCTTGGTGTGTCTACCTACTTGTGACTCAAGGCGTTCAGAAGACCGTTTCCAGCTGGCCGTTGATACTTTTATTGGCTACTATAGCTTTGCAATTTGCTGTGGCGCATGTCCTGACATGGAGAATCAATAAAGGCAAAAATGATGAAAAATAAAATCAGAGAATTAAGGAAAAAACTCAACTTTACACAGGAGGTCCTTGCCAACGAACTCGGCGTGACACGCCAGACAATAAATGCTATTGAAAATGAAAAGTATAATCCTACGTTGGAACTAGCTATGAAACTGTCTAAGCTGTTGCGATCTACAGTTGAGGAAGTCTTCATTTTGGAGGATAAAAAATAAACCACTTTTCTTTAGCAAATGATGAGTTTCTGTTCATGATCGTCCGGGGCATGACCTTGGGCGATCTTTTTCTGCCTTCTGCCGCAACTTGCTTTCCACCCGCATGTGCAGGCATCCAGCCGCTCCTATTCTTTCCGGAATGCTTTTCCTCAAAAGCAGCTTTTGCATCCTCATCACCCTCAAAATAAAGGGTCTGTTCAGTAAAAGCTTATCGTCTATTGCCATTCTCATCGAAAGTTTTTCTTAAAGCAATTTCAGTCGGAGCTATAGAACCGATTAAAATAATCATTTGTATCACTATAACAATTAAGCTAAAGCTGCCAACAGTATTTGTATCTTTACCACATACGAAAATCATAGCTACAAAAGAGGAAATCAGCATGACCCAGCCAACAAAGCGCCATACCTTCGCATAATATTGGTGTGCAAAATTCCATGTGTCCATGTTTTTCATCGACATAGTTGTTCTATACCCGGTGAAATTGTTAATTTCTTTTGGCGCTTTTTTTGCATAAATGCTGCCGAGGGCAATCATGATTACCGGCGTTAATAATATCATGGCCAGCATAAAAATCCAGAAGTCCAAACCCTGTCACCCCATCATCTCTGTACATCGAAATCATATCTATCTTACAACCGATTTTAGTTCATTATAAAACGCCTCGGTTTTTGCCTGGTTCTTGTCATTAAGAATAATGAGTCCGTCGGTAGTTTCAATGTAGACAAAAGGTGGTTTTGCGGCATTTGTAAAAACTTTGGCGTCTCTTCCATCCGCTTTGAAATTTCCTTTGAGGATCGAACCAAAATCAGAGCCGTTGGTTTTGCTCAATTTCTGGGGAAGGCTGTCTTTTAGCTCCAAGCTTTTGATATCGCTCAGTTGTATTGTTTCTCCGTAAGAAGAAGAAATTTTCAGAGTATCATTACTTACGGTGAAAACCGCAGGTCGATTTGTCTGATACAAAATGCTCACTAGTATAACAACCGGTAATATCGCAATACAGATACCAAAAACGTGTGATATCGGCTTTCTCTTTTCTACATCGGTTCGGTTCCCGAGACATTTTTTCTTCAAAGTATCCATTTTCATTTCCTTCATAATATTTTTTTAGCAACTTTTATTAGCAAAGTAATATTATACCACTTGCTTGGAAGATAGAAAATAGATTTTTTCAAACCGATAAAATAAGATTAAATTTCTTAGATATCGCATTCAAGTATATACGAAAAAAGCCGCCGGCAGGCGACTTTTTCGTTGCAACCCCTATTCGGTTTAACCCACATAAGGGTTTCGTATTCTAAAACTAAAATAATATTGTATAAAAGCATGTTTTTTATTTTGCGTTCTTATATCTATCATACCCGCTGTTGTATATCTTCATATATTCATCAAGGCCTAACTCCTTAAACTTCTGGCAATACTCGGCCCACGCCTGGTCATTCAGCGGTTTTTCACCCGAAATAAATTGCGGAATTATTATATCGTAATAACCAGCAAACATATCTGCCTCAAGCGATGCCTGCCGATCTGCCTCTTCATCTGTGTAAGTAAAATAATCCCAGCGTTCCTTCGGCACATATTTCAACATGTCATATGCCGCTTTTTTCGGAACCGGATCCATTTCACCGCCCTTGAAATACGCAGATAACTGTATGACAGGATTACTGCCACCGCAATAAGGTGTAGTTTTTGATATTACTGCGTCAAATGATTCACCATCTGAAGTGTCGCAGACCTGCGGCAGATACTCATAGCTGCCATCTGCATTCTTTTTGTAGGTTTCACCCTCAACGCCCAAATAAAACATGCGAGCGCCTTCTTCGCTATACCAATAGTCCATCCAGCGTGCAACAACCTCAGGATATTTGCAATCCTTAGACATTGTGAAACTGCCCTTTGAAACCGTGTTAGCACGCATATAACTCCAAAGTTGGTCTCCATTCGGACCTTTTAGCGCCTTATCAATTCCGATAAAATCACCGGTTTTCTTAGTGCTCACGATGGCAAGATTAGTATAAGCAAATGCTCCAACAAGGTCAGCGTTACTCTTGGCTATAACGTTCGTTGTACCCGAACCCGAATTAGACATTTCAAAGATTTCATTATCAAGAAGTTTTTCTGAATACAGCTTATGGAGAAACTCAAGAAGCTGGCGGAATTCGTTGGTTGTAGGTATAAAGCGAAGCTGGTTGGTTTTGGGGTCAAGATCAACATTTGTGTGTCTAGACCCCTTATTCATGAGACCAAATGCACCCTTAAGCGGATTGGCTATATTGGACCACGTTGTTGAGGTAAGCGGGACTTCATCAGCTTTACCATTGCCGTTTGCATCTTTATCGCGCATAGCTTTTAAAACATTATAAAAATCGTCAAGAGTTTCAGGCATTGAAGTACCGGTTTTATCCATAAACTTCTTATTCAGAAAAAACTTTACTCCAATCTCACCCTCCGGACAGTTCGAAACGCCAGGTAATGAGTAAATTGACCCATCAACAGTTGGAAGCCCTTTTCTGACGCTGTCCATTTTATCAAGCAAAGTCTTTAAGTTAGGCATGTATTTGTCGATAAGGTCATTCATCTTCACAAATAAACCTTGCGAGCCATACTTTTGAACATCAACAGAGCCAAAACCGCAACGATAAAAAGCATCAGGCAGGTTTTGCCCCGATGCAAGAATAAGATTGCGCTTTTCCTTAATATTATTTGAAGGGACTGTAGTCCAGTTAATATGTACGTTAGTCTTTTCTTCATACTTTTTCCAAACGTAAGTGTTGGCGTAATCCTTCTGGAATGCATTTGTACTTACCAAGAAATTTAAAGTAACCGGCTGTTTAACAATCGGAAAGCCCTTTAAATTCAAATTTTCCAGTCTTGCTGCTACTGCAGGATCCTTTGCCGCTGTTGCTTTTGGACGAGCGCAGCCAGTTACTAAGGTTCCAACAATAGAAGCTGCAAGCATAACGCACATAATTCGCCTACTAAACCTCATTTTTATTCTCCTCTCAAATAACAAATGGTATCTTTTTTTATTGTAACACAAAAGTATACAAAAACAATCTAATTTGAGAAATACAAACTAATTTTTGATAAATTCTTTTAAACTTTTGTTCAAGATGTTAAAATACTTTTATCAAAATAAAGGAGCAGATTGATGGATATAGCAAAATTATTAATAAAACAGTTTAATTTAAAACCATTTCAGGTTGAAAACACGATAAAACTAATCGACGATGGTAATACAATTCCTTTCATTGCAAGATATAGAAAGGAAATGACCGGTGAGCTTGACGATCAGACTCTGCGTGAACTATCAGAACGGCTCGAATATCTCCGTTCTCTTCAGCAGAAAATGGATGAAATCAAGCGTCTTATAGACGAGCAAGGCAAACTCACCCCTGAACTCGAACAGGCTATAGCGTCTGCCGAAACATTAACCGCGCTTGAAGATATTTACCGTCCCTACCGACCAAAACGCCGCACAAGAGCGACAATTGCGAAAGAAAAGGGGCTCTCTCCTCTTGCAGATATTTTAATGGCTCAGGATGATAAAGTGAATCCGGAAGAAATCGCAAAAGAATATATTGACCCTGAAAAAGGCGTCAACGATATTGAAGAAGCTTTGGCTGGGGCAATGGATATTATTGCGGAATCAGTCTCAGAAAATGCAGAATATCGCGGTAGGGTGCGAGAACTAATTGTGGAAGGGGGTTGCCTTACTTCAAAATCAAAGAAAGATGACGACTCTGTATATCGTCTTTATTATGATTACAGCGAACCTTTGGCTAAAGCTCCCTCTCATAGGATTCTTGCCGTCGACCGCGGAGAAAAAGATGGTTTTCTGCAAGTAAAAATAACTGCAACAGATGACCAGATCAAGGCTTACCTTCTCAGAAAAAATATTATTAATAATTCCCCATCATCGAAATATATAGAAAACGCCATACTTGACGCATACGACAGACTTATATTTCCATCCGTTTCCAACGAAGTGCGAGCGAGCGTAACAGAGCGGGCACAAGAGCAGGCAATGAAAGTCTTTGCGGAAAATTTAAGGAACCTTTTATTACAGCCTCCAGTTAAGGGACGGGTTGTAATGGGTTTCGACCCTGCCTACCGCACCGGATGTAAAATAGCAGTCGTCGATGACACCGGGCGTTTAGTCACAACTACTGTCGTATACCCTACGCCGCCTCAAAACAAAACTGAAGAGGCTCGGCGTATACTTACGGAACTTATTGAAAAACATCACATAAATATAATTTCAATCGGAAACGGAACTGCGTCAAAAGAGTCAGAAATATTTGTTGCCGACCTTATACACAATATAACACATCCTGTATATTATATGATGGTAAGCGAAGCCGGAGCTTCTGTCTATTCAGCCTCAAAGCTTGCGGCAGAAGAATTCCCCGAGCTTGATGTTTCCCTCAGAAGCGCTATATCAATAGCAAGACGTCTCCAGGATCCCCTTGCCGAGCTTGTGAAAATCGACCCGAAAGCAATCGGGGTCGGTCAGTATCAGCATGATATGAATCCGAAAAGACTCGGCGAAGAGTTAGGCGGGGTTGTCGAATTTTGCGTTAACAATGTCGGCGTCGATGTCAACACTGCTTCACCATCGCTTCTGTCTTATATTTCGGGCATTTCTTCATCGACTGCAAAAAATATCTGCTCCTTTCGCGAAGAAATCGGGCGGTTCAAAAGTCGTATCCAGCTAAAAAAAGTCAAGGGTCTTGGTCCAAAGGCATATGAACAATGCGCAGGTTTCTTACGTATTCCTGACAGTAAGGATATACTTGACAATACTTCTGTCCATCCAGAGTCTTATGATGCCGCAATCAAGCTTTTGTCAATCATGGGCTATACCCTTGAGGATGTTAAAAACAAAAATATCTCATCACTTCAAAAAGAGGTTGATAATTACGGCATTGAAAACCTCGCTTCTGAAACAGGAGTCGGAGTTCCCACACTAAGAGACATAATAAACGAGCTTCTTAAGCCGGGGCGTGACCCGCGTGACGAACTGCCAAAGCCTATGCTTAGATCTGATGTAATGGATATAAACAGCCTTGTTCCAGGGATGGAGCTTATGGGTACAGTGCGTAACGTTGCCGATTTTGGTGCATTTGTCGATATTGGCGTTCATCAGGATGGACTCGTTCATATAAGTCAGCTTTCTGAAAAATTTGTTAAACGAGCAATGGATGTAGTTTCTGTAGGTGATATTATCCGCGTACGTATTCTGGACGTAGATATCCCTAAAAAACGTATTTCACTTAAGCGCATTGAACAATAAATACAAAAAACGGCTCTTTCACATACATGAAAGAGCCTCAAACTGTACAAAAAGGACAGGCACCGCAAAAGTGATTACATAACAGGCGCCCTGCTGTATCTGCATACAGCAGGGCGCCTGTTTTTCGTCTGTCTGTCCTTTTCGAGCGTCTGTCAGCATAACTTTATGAAAGCTGGGTAGTTTTTGACTTTATTTTAGCTGTCGCAATATATTTATATTTTATATATTCGGGAAGGTTAGGATCTTGATGTATAATATCGATATGTCTGCCCTCTTTCTGTGCTGCAAGCGTCATAAAGCATAATGCAATTCCCATGTCCACAAAACTCATATTTTTGAAAAGCATATTAGGTTTGCAGTAAACATGTATTTCTCCTTTTTTTCCTGCATAGAACCATGTCTGGCTGTTTACAGCGGACGGTGCCAATCTAACTGTTTCCAAAAGCTCTGACTCGTCAGGGCATGAACTTATCTCGTTAAGCGGTTTTCTTTTAAATTCATCTAAATTCTCCCTGTGAAGCGGGGCAGAGGGTTTTCCGAAAGCAAGCGTTACAATATATTTTAGTGTTTCGTTTTCTTCAGTAAACTTAGGCGGTTTAGCCATTCCCTGCCAGCAGGAACCTATTCCCCTTGATGATAAGAACAGATCGATCTGCTCCATTATGTATCCTGCATTTTCCAAACATCCATTCTTTTCTTCTGAATAGATTGAAAGAAAATGCGGGGCTTTCCCCACCATTCCCTTAACTTGTGAGGCATCATATATTTTAAATGCTGACTTTATATCATAAAGTGAAACTGCAGATTCTGCAAATGCTGCAATTTCTGATAAAGTTGCGGCATCAAGCGGGGTTGCATCAAAAGACCTAATTGATTTTCTTTTAAACATCAAATCGTATAGTTCTGGTTTTAACATAATATATCTCCTTTTTTATAATGCCAATCTGTAAATTGCCTCAACATCATGGGCATTAAGCTTAGTTATTCCACCCAAAACGCCGAAAGCAGTAGCTGAGCGTGCCATATCTTCAAATTTCGAACTATCCATTTCGAGTTCTGACAGTCTTGAAGGAAGTCCGATTTGGCTGAAAAACCCATTAAGCCTGCTTATGCCTTCAAGTGCAATACTTTCGGGATCTCTGAACGAGGCATCCACATCAAAAACTTTAACTGCAAACTGTACGAACATATTAATATTGTGCCTATAGACATATTTCATCCAAGCCGGGTAAATTATTGCAAGGCTGGTTCCATGCGCCATATCATAGTTCGCGCTGAGCGGATGCCCGATCCTATGCGAAGCCCAGTCCTCTTCCCTGCCCGTGCCAAGAAGTCCGTTGTGGGCAAGAGTTCCCGACCACATGATTTCAGCCCATGCATTATAATCATTATAATTTAAAAGCAGCTTCCTCGCATTATTTATTATTGTTTTCATAGTCGCTTCACAAAGCCTGTCTGTGAGTTCAACATTAAGCGTATTTGTAAAATACCGTTCCATTACATGGCACAGCATATCGCAAACGCCGTTAGCCATCTGATTTTGGGGAAGTGTCATGCATAGCTTTGGATTCAGTATGCTGAAAACAGGTCTTGAAAGCGGGGTATTTAATCCCAGTTTCGTTTTTGTTTCCTCATTGGTAATAACAGAGTTCGGGCTGCTTTCACTTCCTGCTGCCGGAATCGTCAGCACAGTTGCAACTTTCAAAGCTTCTTTCGGTGTTTCTTTATGATTATAAAAATCCCAGACATCGCCTTCATATCTGGCCCCAACAGCAATTGCTTTTGAAGAATCGATTACACTGCCTCCGCCAACCGCAAGAATAAAGTCGATCTTTTCCTTCTTGCAGATAGAGATACCCTCATAAACAAGTGAAAGCCTCGGATTCGGCTTAACGCCCGGCAATTCAAATACTTCGATTCCTTCAGTTTTAAGAGAGCTTATAATCCTGTCATAAAGCCCTGATTTTTTTACTGAGTTCCCCCCTGTGTGAAGTAAAATCTTATTTGTATAGCGTTTGACCTCTTTGCCAATCGACAATTCCATATCTTTTCCGAACAATATCCTTGTCGGGCTGTAATATTCGAAGTTATTCATAAAATCCCCCTTTAATTTCCATATTATATTATAGCTTAATATTTAAAATATTCAATTAACATAATGGTTTTAAATTGAATAAATTTATAATTAATGCTACAATTCTAATATAATTATAGGAGGTGCCAAAATGGTATCATCATCGGAAAAAATAATATGCGCAATCTCATACTTGGGATTTCTTTTCTTTCTTCCTCTTGTTGCTCTTCCGGGATCAGCTTTCGGTAAAAGACACGCAAATCAAGCTCTAGTTATATTTCTAGGTGGAATAATTACCGGATTTATACGTCATACTATCTTTTTCGGCGGTCTATTAAGCGCTGCCTGCGGTCTGTTTTTGTTCGTAATGTTCATTTTAGGTATCGTATATGCAGCAACAGGGAAGGATACCCCCCTCCCTGTCATCGGTGATATTATACTAATAAAATAGTCACGAGGCCTGCGTTTGCGCAGGCTTTTTATTACGAAGCCTTACTTCTGCCGTGATCCATATAATAAGCGGGATTATGATTTCGAAAGGTATTGCATATATTCTGTAAACTTCTATGAAATTATACATTTCCATAGTACTTTTGTATAAAACCATGCTTAACGAAAGCGTCAGCAAACTCATTGGCACAATCATGACTTTTTCATTTTCTATATTGAACAGGCTGGAAATTCCGTTAGATGCAACCATAATACAGATTGCCATTTTTGTTATGCCAGCAAGCAAGAAGTTTAGTGAAATTGTGCCCTCAATTCTAGATAAAAAATCACCTATATTTATAATTCTAGCCGCCATATATGATGGAAAGTAAGATTCCTTTACAAGGGCGGGCCCGAGCACCGAATAATTTCGAATTATAATAACGGCCAGTGTAACAGAAGAAATCAACAGCGCCCACATATAGATTTTAACCGGATTGTCTTTTTTCCTAAATGAACTTGATAAGAATAAGAACATAACGCATTCAGCAAAAGGAAACGTAAAAACTTTATAAGATTCACTAATTATTTCTTTCGGGGTATGCTCCATGATTGGCATAAGATTACCAAGATCTGCATTCTTAGAGGAAAGTACTACAGTAAGGACAACTATAAATAAAATGATCGGCAGACAGCAAAGTGACCACTTACCAATTGTCTCTATTCCGCTTTTGACAAGGTAAATAAGAACCGCTATCATTAATATCGCAAGCGGAAGTTGCGGCGTTTCCGGCATTCCTGAAATTTCAACGAATTCCGAAAAGTTTCGCAGAACTAGCGAGCCAAGGTGAACTGCATACCAAACTAATATCACTGTAATAGTTTTACCAATCACCTTGCCGAAAAGCATCTCTAACATACTGAAAAAATCCATATCGGGAAACAGCTTGATAATTCTTGAATATACAAGATAAATCGGAATAGTAAGGACAGCTGCAACTATTAGTGATATCCATGAATCTTGGTTCACTTTTGTGCTGACTCCCAGAATAATACTGCTTCCGAAACTAAACAAGATTATGGTTGAAACCATTTGATTTACCGATAATTTATGATTTTGCACTTTGTTTCCCTCCCATCTTGATTATTTTATTTTAAAGACAGATTTAATAGTATTTTCTATAAATTCTGACGGACCCGGCAAATCGATGTCTAAACTTTTTAAAACTATCAATACAAAAGTAACCGATAGAATTATAGAATAAAGCACAATATCTTTTTTAATTTTGCTTTTAATTACGGGGATCAGATCAAAAATGATAATCGCAAGAAAAAAGGCCAACGTAAATGCTAATTCCATAGTATACCTGCCATTACATTTCTTTTATAAAAGAAGAATTTCTTATATGAATAACACTTTTAACTTCAACTTCCACAGTTGGAAAAAGTCCATACCATTTTCCTTCGAGCTGTCTCCAAACCTTAAAATCGTGCTTGTAGATGTAATCTCCCAATCCAAAAACGTCAGAGCCGGATGCTTGTGCCAGAAGAACAATATTTTTGATCCGTTCTGCCATGAGTTCTGATGTCTTCTGTTCAAGTGATTTAATTTCATTTTTATCAAGCATACTAAGGTTTGATTTTAATTCATCCAGAAATACGTCGGTGTTTGTTTCGATTTTAAATTTTAATTTTCCATTTTCATATGAAAATGATTTTTTAGTATTATTTTTATTGATTTCAAATGATACGTCATCGGTGCCCTTTCCATCAATATCAAACGAAAGGCTCCCTTCTTTTACCTCATTATTGACGAATAAAACATACTTTGTCTGTTCAGGTGATAAGAAGCCGCTTAATTTTCCTTTGTCGAAAATTGCAACGCCATCAGACTCTGGAACTTTTTCCTTATCATTTTCTGCTAAATGAAGTGCCGCAAGCATCAATGATTTCCCGTCATCTTTTAAAATATTAAAGGCTTTATATGAAACATTATTACTTGTTGAGGAAGTAGTTTTGGCATCTTCATCAATGATCTGTCTAACTGCAAGTGACACGATTTTATTGTCGACACCTTTAGACGTCAAAATATCTTTGGCGGTTTTCTCTTTTGACACTGCAAGATGAATCGTCTCACGAGGTTCTCCGTCGCGCATAAACAAATCTATAATAGACAAAACATTTTCTCTTTTAGCGACTTCTTCGCCAATTATAATGACCTGAGCGTGTGCAAAATATAATCTATTTTGAAGTCGTTTTTTTGCGTTTCGAACAGCGTCAAATAAGGTTTTGCCGCTTGACTCAACGATTTTAGACTTAATGCCTTTGTCCTTTGAAGATTCAGTTAAATCAATAATCTCAAATGTAGTTTCATAAAATTCTCCGGAATCATCCATGTCTATCCCAATACCCATAACCAGTGACAGTTCATTAAGACCTCTATAGCTCCAGCAACCGGTAAATGAAAACGTCATTATGATTACAAGAATTATGGCTGTAATTTTTCTTTTCATACTGCTTATTCCTTGTTAACTTTCATTCTGTTTCCGCCCTGTGTCAATATTCTTGGCCTAGTTTGCATCTTCCACCAAGGGCCTCTGAAAAACGTGTCTTTTAAGTGCTGATAATTGACATCGGAGAAGAAGAAAATTTGTGGTATACCCAATGAACGCAGATTTAAAATATGGATTGCTATAACTGCTAATCCGAGAAGCACTCCAAAAAATCCGAATGACGAAGCCATTAACAATAAGAAGAATCTCATATATATAATCGGCGCATTCATTTTAGGCACAAGAAGGCTGGTGATGCCAGTTATTGCAACAACGATAATCATCGGTGCCGCTACAAGTTTTGCGTCAACAGCCGCTTGTCCGATAACTAAAGCGCCCACAATGCTGAGGGCCTGACCGATCGATGATGGCATGCGCACGCCTGTTTCCCTCAAAATATCAAATACTATAAGCATAATAAATGCTTCAACCGCAGCAGGAAGCGGGACGCTTTGCCTTTCGATTGCTACGTTAATAAGAAGCTGCGTCGGAAACATTTCATGATGGAAAGCAGCCATCGATACGTAAATGGCAGGAACTGCTATTGTTAACAGAAAGCTTATTATTCTAATCATCCTTGAGTATGAAGTATAAAAGTAAATCAGATAATAATCTTCACTGCTCTGAAAGTTTTCTAAGAAAAGATAAGGAACAGTTAGTACAACCGGCGTCCCATCAAGGAAAATAGCAATCCGACCTTCAAGCATTCTCCCAACAACTACGTCGGGACGCTCAGTGTAACCGGTTGAGCGAAATGGAGAACGTTTATTATCTTTGATCAGTTCTGTAATATAGTTAGTGTCAAGCATGCCATCAATATCTATTTCTGAAAGGCGGCGGTTAAGCTCTTTTAGGATGTCTTTATTGACCAGACTGTCAAGATAACATATACACGCCTTTGTAGCGGTTCTTTTCCCAAAGGTTATATACTTCATTTTAAGATCGTTAGTCCTCATTTTACGTCTTACAAGAGATAGATTTGTCAGAAGAGCATCAGAAAATCCTTCGCGTGGGCCGCTAAGTATCTTTTCATTTTCTGGCTCGGCTATAGCGCGTGTCTGAAATCCTTTTGTATTTAGGATCAATGCCTCATTGCTGTTGTCAATGAAAAGGATAGTATCACCGTATGTTACAGATTCTATAATTTGGGTTAAATCTCCGGTTTTTTTTGTATCATTGACCTGAATGACCTGATTTAATATTGTATCTATCGACTGCAGATTATTTTCATCAGCAAGCATTAACGGTTTTATTACGTTTTCGTTTATTATAGGTCCTTTAACGACACCATCACTATAAATAAGAGCGCATTTAAAATTACTCTTGCTGTTTTGGACGTATCTTACTACCAGAGTATCATCATCTTTAAACAGGTTGTTCATAAGCTGAACATTATCGTCCATTTT
>JAUZPM010000052.1 GCA_030705925.1 Bacillota bacterium | reverse complement strand
CTTATACCTATCAGCTTACATTATCGAACACTGACATCGTTGAGCTAGGAAGAGATGATAATGTTACTGTAAATACAAACGGGCAAGTTTTGACTGATGTTGAAAACAACAAGCTTCCTGCGGTAATGCACAGTTCAAAATCGTCGTCTTCATCATCATCTTCTTCAAAGAAGAGTACGACAACAAAAAAGAGTACTACTTCAAAAAGTGCGCCTTCTGTCAGCTCGTCTGAAAAAGCTGAGGATAAATCAGACGACAGTATAAATGATGCTGACGGGGCTGATGTTGAAAAGCCGTCAACGCAAACAACAGAAACACCGCAAACGCCAAAGACTGCTGAGAGTGCGCCGGCTGAAACATCAAAGCCAGCCGATTCTGCAGCTTCAGAAAAACCTATTATCGCAGTAAACTACTGCATAGATAGATTTAAAATAAACGGAATAGTAAGTTCCCTTGAAGATTTGGGTTACAAAGTAAAGTGTAATCCTATTTCTATAGATTTTGATTCTTCTTCTATAATTTTTTATAACAGAAAAGTTGATGCTTCAGCAGTAAAGGCGTTGCTTCCGAATGCTTCTGCAAAAAATGATACATCTGCTTCGTCTGACGTTGCTGCTGAGTTATTTGTTGGGAACGATTTTATTGCTTAAAGGAGACTAATATGGAACTATCAACACAGGAACTGACAAAAGAAATCGTGAATATTCTTGATTCTAAAAAGGCTGAAGATATTGAGGTGCTCCGGATTGGAGATATCAGTATACTTGCAGATTACTTTATATTATGTACCGGCAGTAGTAGTACTCATGTTAAAGCACTTGCTGATGAAGTCGAGTATAAGCTTTCGGAAATGGGTATAGAGCCGCATCATATTGAGGGTTACAGAGGCGCAAACTGGATACTGATGGATTATTCGGGAGTTGTCGTCCATATTTTATACAAAGAAGCACGTGAATTTTATAAAATTGAGCGTCTGTGGGCAGATGCTGAAAATATTGATGTGAGCAGTTTACTTGGTTAAGCGCACAGCTAAAGGGGACATATTAAAATGAGGTACGATTTTTCATCCATTGAAAAAAAGTGGCAGGACATCTGGGATAAAGAGCAGACTTTCCATGCACAGGATGACTTCACAAAGCCGAAATATTTCGCTCTTGTCGAATTTCCTTATCCGTCAGGTCAGGGGCTGCATGTGGGACATCCGCGTTCTTATACTGCTTTGGATATTGTGGCACGTAAGAAAAGACTAATGGGTTATAATGTCCTTTATCCAATGGGATGGGATGCTTTCGGTCTTCCAACTGAAAATTTCGCCATTAAAAACAAGATACATCCCACAAAGGTAACGGAACAGAATATCAATAAATTCAAGTCGCAATTAAGGGCGCTTGGCTTATCGTTCGACTGGTCTAGAGAAATCAACACCACAGATCCAAATTACTATAAATGGACGCAATGGATATTCGAGCAGCTTTTTAAACGTGGGCTTGCATATAAAAAAGAGATGGCTGTCAACTGGTGTACTTCCTGTAAGGTCGTTCTTGCAAATGAGGAAGTTGTCGGCGGTCACTGTGAACGGTGCGGTGCCGATGTTGTCCGTAAAGTTAAAAGCCAGTGGATGTTAAAGATTACAGCTTATGCAGAGAGACTTATAAACGATCTTGATGAGGTCAATTTTATAGATAGAGTTCGCACTCAGCAGATAAACTGGATAGGTAGGAGCACTGGCGCTGAGGTCAATTTTGAGACAACTGCCGGAACTCCGATCAAGGTTTATACAACAAGACCGGATACGTTATTCGGCGCAACATATATGGTCATTGCACCCGAACATCCGTTTATTGAAGAACATGCAAAGAAAATTTCAAACTTGTCTGATGTAAAGGCATACCAGGACGAAGCAGTCAGAAAATCTGATTTTGAGCGAACTGAACTCGTTAAGGATAAAACCGGCGTTGAAATAAAGGGCGTTAAAGCAATAAATCCGGTAAATGGAAACGAGATCCCGATATTTGTTTCCGATTATGTGCTTATGACCTACGGAACAGGGGCAATAATGGCTGTTCCTGCCCATGACACACGCGACTATGATTTCGCAAAGGCTTTTTCACTGCCGATCATTGAAGTTGTTAAGGGCGGAGATGTTACTAAAGAAGCTTTCACAGATTGTGAAACGGGCGTTATGGTTAACTCCGGCTTTTTAAGCGGGCTTTCTGTTGAAGACGCAAAGAAAAAGATCACTGAGTTTCTTGAGGAAAAGAAAATCGGCAAAGCTAAGGTTAATTATAAACTGCGCGACTGGGTTTTCTCGCGTCAGAGATACTGGGGTGAACCGATCCCTGTTGTACACTGTGATAAGTGCGGCTATGTGCTTGTTCCTGAGGAGGAATTGCCCTTAAAACTGCCTGATGTTGAGTCATATGAGCCTACTGACAATGGTGATTCACCGCTTGCAAAACTCACAGACTGGGTGCATACGACATGCCCTAAATGCGGAGGCCCTGCAGAGAGGGAAACCGACACGATGCCAAACTGGGCGGGTTCGTCATGGTATTACCTGCGTTATATTGACCCGACTAATGATAAGCAGCTTGCTGATCCTGAAAAACTCAAATATTGGCTCCCTGTAGACTGGTATAACGGTGGTATGGAGCATACGACGCTTCATCTGCTTTACTCTCGTTTCTGGCACAAATTCTTGTACGATATAGGTGTTGTGCCGACTAAGGAACCATATGCAAAAAGAACGTCTCATGGTATGATACTGGGTGAAAACGGCGAGAAAATGTCAAAATCCCGTGGAAATGTCGTCAACCCTGATGATATAGTTAACGAATACGGTGCTGATACGATGCGCCTTTATGAGATGTTTATTGGCGACTTCGAAAAATCAGCTCCGTGGTCATCCGCTAGCATCAAGGGATGCAGACGTTTTCTCGAGCGCGTTTGGGGTCTTCAGGACATTTTGACTGATGCAGAGGGCTATTCAAAAGAACTTGAAAGTTCTATGCATAAGCTTATCAAAAAGGTCGGAAGCGATATTGACAATTTGAAATATAATACCGCAATTGCGGCAATGATGTCTGTTTTGAATGAGATCTATGATAAGAACTCTATAACAAAAGATGAATTGAGAACGTTTCTACTTTTACTAAATCCTTTTGCGCCGCATATTACTGAAGAGTTATGGCAGGTTGCAGGATTTGACGGAATGCTTAATACACACAGCTGGCCGCAGTATGACGAATCCAAAACAGTTGATAAGACAATCGAAATTGCAGTTCAGGTTTGCGGAAAACTTAAGGGAACCACTGTCATATCTGTCGACTCATCAAAGGAAGATGTATTATCACTCATTTATGCCGATGAGCGCTTTAAGCCTTACTTTGAGGGAAAACAGACAGTGAAGGAGATTTATGTTCCCGGTAAACTTGTCAACATTGTTGTAAAGTAAATTTTTGATTTTTTTCAATAAAGTACTTGCGTATTATTTAAAAAACGTTTAAAATAACTTGTGTTAAATTTAAATATATATAAATACAGTGATGTATTTGGTAGCAAAGGCGCTGCCAATCTCTAATCAAGGGATTGGTGGCGCTTTTTTTGTTAAAATGTCAAAAAATAGAGTGGAGTTGAAGCGTTTAGGGCAAAAAATAAGCTTTTTTATTATGAGTATAGTATGAGTAAAGAGTATAGTGAGTCTAATATTATTGAATATTAGCATAGCAGATGAATGGGAGGATAAAAATGGATCAAATCAATCTTGGAGACTGTGCGTTTGTACTTGTGTCTACAGCATTAGTTTTCTTTATGACACCGGGACTTGCGCTTTTTTACGGCGGTATGGTGAAGAGGAAAAACGTCCTAAACACTATTATGGCCTGCTTTTTTGTGGCTGGACTTGGATCAGTTTTGTGGGTGCTGGTCGGGTATTCGCTTTCATTTGGAGGAAATTCCGCATTTTTAGGGAATTTTCAGTATTTTGCATTAAACGGAGTTGGCGATGCGCCTAATGCTGACTATGCGGCAACGATACCGCATTTGCTCTTTGCCGCTTTTCAGATGATGTTCGCAATTATTACTCCTACTCTTATCAGTGGCGCTTTGGCTGAGAGAATGAAATTTTCTTCGCTTTTCATATTTGCGGCACTATGGTCAATTATAGTTTATTATCCTCTTGTACATATGATCTGGGGGACAGGCGGCTTACTTAAAAATATCGGAGCTATCGATTTTGCCGGTGGCAATGTTGTGCATATAAGTTCCGGAATTTCCGGGCTTGTTGCCTGCATCATGCTTGGCCGCCGGAAAGGATACCCTGCGCTCTCAACCCATCCGCATAATATCCCCCTGGTGTTTATAGGTGCGGGTATTCTATGGTTCGGCTGGTTCGGGTTTAATGCCGGAAGCGCCCTTACATCAGGGCCTTTGGCAGTTCATGCGTTAATGACAACTAATACATCAGGAGCTACGGCGCTGCTTTCGTGGATGCTTGTTGAAAAAATCGTCCGCGGGAAACCGACTATGCTCGGAGCTGCGACCGGCGCGGTCGTAGGACTTGCAGCTGTAACACAAGGCGCCGGCTATGTTCCGATTTGGGCTGCATTTATTATAGGCGGGCTTGTAAGTCCGATATGCTACTTTGCAATGACAGTGATTAAATCAAAATTTGGTTATGATGACGCACTTGATGCTTTCGGCTGCCATGGCGTAGGAGGCATATGGGGCGGTATAGCAACAGGGCTTTTTGCAAATCACTCGGTAAACCCTGCAGTTAAATGGGATGGTCTTGTATTTGGAGATGCCAGACTGCTCGGTGCCCAGCTAATCAGTATCGTTGTTACGATAACACTGTCTGCTGTTGGAACATTTTTAATAATCAGCGTCATTAAATTATTTATGAAGATCAGAGTAGAAGGTTTGGAAGAGTCAGAAGGACTCGATTTAACCGAACACGGTGAAAATGCTTATCCGGCATTCACTGGCTTGGATTAATGTTTTGTAATAAGGAAGGTATGACTATGAAAAAGATCGATGCTATCATACGGCCAAATAAGCTTGAAGAGCTTAAATTAGCTCTTCAAGGTATCAATGTCAAAGGCATTACAATAAGTCAGGTGATGGGGTGCGGTAATCAGAAGGGATGGAAGGAGTTTTACCGCGGCAACAAAGTCATTATGAACGTTTTGCCTAAGATTAAAATTGAATTAGTAGTTAATGATGACAAGGTTAAAGAGACGATAGCTACGATTATCGAACATGCTCATACCGGCGAGGTTGGGGACGGTAAAATCTTTGTGAGTGATATATCTGATTGTGTTCGTATACGTACAGGGGAAAAAGGCGAAGCAGCACTTTAAAAAATACATATATAAGCTGTTGAAAAAACACTGCCAATCTTTTTATTGGGTTTGGCAGTGTTTTTTTACTAAACTGAACATATATAAAGCAAATACCGTGTATAATGGGTATGGATTAATTAAAAAAAAAGGTTTATAATAAATGCAAGTCGTACATAAAATACGGCAAACCGCTCGCCGCAAGAAGCGGACGCTCATAGTGCGGAAAAGGGAGAAGACTATGAAAAAAATCGATGCAATCATTCGCCCAAATAAACTTGAAGAAATAAAAGAAGCGCTTCATGAAATAAATATTAAGGGCATAACTGTAAGCCAGGTTATGGGATGCGGCAATCAAAAGGGATGGAAAGAATATTACCGCGGGACAGAGATTCAAATGAATTTTCTTCCGAAAGTTAAAATTGAACTTGTAGTTAGCGATGATAAAGTTGATGAGACAATTGATAAGATAGTAGCTAGTGCAAAAACCGGTGAAGTCGGAGACGGCAAGATTTTTGTGACTGATATTGCTGACTGCATACGTATAAGAACAGGCGAAAAGGGTAATGTTGCTTTATAATGTTTTTCTTAAAATTATATAAAAACATGCCAGTTAACAACTTAAAAATAACATAAATTGGAAAGCTATTGACAATGTACCTCTTTATCGTTTATAATAAGCATGTGTCATATTTTCACGGATGGAAAAATGACCCTGTGCTAATAGCGGAGGGAGGGATATAAATGTCGGAAATTAGAGTTAACGAAAATGAGTCTTTGGATAGCGCGCTGCGCCGTTTTAAAAGGCAGTGTGCAAAGTCCGGCGTGCTTTCTGAACTTAGAAAGAGAGAGCACTACGAAAAGCCCAGTGTAAAACGTAAGAAAAAGTCTGAGGCTGCTAGAAAACGTAAGTTCAAATAGAAAATGTACATTAGAGAGCGCGGTGTTTCCGCGCTCTTTTTTGCTACAAACGGGTATAAACCTTGTCTTATGGAAAAAATTATGATATACTCAAAAATATATACTGATGAGGTGAACGGATGGGACAGGGTTTGATGCCGGATTTTTTTCTGCCGGACATCTATAAAATAGATAAGGATTTTTTAAGGCAGAATAATATTGCCGGGCTTTTGCTTGATGTAGATAATACGCTCATTTCAAACACCGTTACCAATGCAGATGAAAAACTGTCCGCATGGGTAAGTGAACGAATAAAAGATGGGACAAAATTGTGCATTGTATCAAATGGGAAAGGTAAGCGTGTTAAAACGTTCAACGTATTCGAAATTCCCGCAGTCCATAATGCACATAAACCTGCAAGACACGGCTTTATAAAAGCTGCCGCTCTGCTTGAACTGAAAATAGAAGAGACTGCTGTTGTCGGCGATCAGATTTACACTGATATCCTTGGCGGAAACCATGCAGGATTTACTACGATACTCATAAGTCCTATAGATAAATTTGAAAATATGTTTATACGATTAAAAAGAGTGATGGAAAAGCCTATATTGAGAAGAATAAAAGAAAGGGATATATAGATGGCTCCTTTATTTGGGCCTGCCGGCAACGCAGAAAGCTTTTACGCGGCGGGTTTTACAAAAACAGCGGAAGCCCCGGCTTGGCTTAAAGGAATGGGACTTACCGCATATGAGTTTCAAAGCGGACATGGTGTTAAGCTCGGCGATGCGACTGCTGAACTTATTCGTAAAGAGGCAATCAAAAATAATATTGCGGTATCTATCCATGCCCCGTACTATATATCGCTTTCAAGTGTTGACGATGAAAAACGCTTAAATAGTATCAGGTATGTTGTAGAAAGTGCTGAGGCTGTTAAAAAAATGGGCGGCAGCCGTATTGTCGTGCACAGCGGGTCAGCAGGAAAAATGGATAGAAGAAAAGCTATTGCTCTTGCTAAGGATACAGTTTCTCTCATGATTGAAAAGCTGCATGAACTTAGACTTGATGACGTATTCGTATGTTTTGAGACAATGGGCAAAATCAATCAGCTTGGAACACTTGAAGAGGTTCTTGAACTTTGCACGATGCACGAGCGCTTTCTGCCTACGATTGATTTTGGACATATAAATGCGCGGACGCAGGGCAGTATAAAAACAAAAGCTGACTACGCTGGGATACTTGATATGGTCGGTGACTCACTTGGCAAGGATAGGCTTAAAGTATTTCACTGTCACTTTTCAAAGATCGAATATTCCGCTGGCGGAGAGAAAAAACACCTAACTTTTGAAGATACTGTCTACGGGCCTGAATTTTCACCGCTCGCGGAGCTTATATACGAGCGGAACTTAAGCCCAGTGATGATTTGCGAATCAAGCGGGACTCAGGCCGAGGATGCACTTGCAATGAAATCGATTTACGATACAGTAATAGCCAAAGAGGGAAACATATGAATATACTTGTGATCAATGGGCCTAATTTGAATCTGCTTGGTGAACGCGAACCTGGAATTTACGGCTCAAATTCGCTTGAATCGATCAACGAACATTTAACAAAATTCTGTGAAAATCAGAATATAAACGTGTCGTTTTACCAGTCAAATATCGAGGGGGAAATTATAAACCGCCTGCATGAAGCCCGCAAAGATTACGACGGCGTTGTTATTAACGCAGGAGCTTACACACACTACAGTATAGCGATTCGTGATGCGATTAAGGCTATCCGCATACCTGTTGTTGAGGTGCATCTATCGAATGTCCATGCAAGAGAAGAATTCAGAAAACATTCTGAGATCTCGCCGGTATGTGTAGGAACTATCAGCGGTTTCGGCGCTGTAAGTTATGAGCTTGGGATTACTGCTATTAAAAGGATTTTAGAGGAAAATAAATGAAACAGCATCTTGAAAGACTTATTAAGGCTTTTCCAAAGAATTTGGACGCCATACTGCTTACATCCCCGGTTAACCGCCTGTATGTAAGCGGCTTTGACGCAAGCGATGACATGATCCTTGTAACTCCTGAATCTTCTTATTTTCTTGCAGACGGCAGGTATATAGAGGAAGTCCGAAACAAGGTTCCGTTTATGACTTCTATTCTTGCGACAGATTTTTATGATACTTTAAGAGAACTAATCTCTAAACATAATATAAAGACTCTTGGCTTTGAAGACATGGAGATAACAGTTTTCCGTTATAATAGGTTGAAAAACGAACTTAATGTAGAACTTAATCCGATAGGTTCGCTTATGTTTGAACTGCGTAAACGTAAAACCCCCGATGAAGTAAGCAAAATGACATGGGCGCAGGCAATTGCCGACAGGGCATTTTCTTATATACTTAATATAATTAAGCCGGGTATGACAGAACGTGAAGTTATGCTTACACTTAGGGAATACTATGTACGGCAAGGTTCAGAAGGCGATTCTTTTGAGCCGATAGTCGTTTCTGGTAAAAATTCGTCTCTTCCACATGGATTGCCATCTGACAAGGTGATTGAAAGAGGAGATTTTATAACAATGGATTTTGGCTGCGTAGTACAGCATTATCGCAGCGATATGACGAGAACGATAGCCGTGGGGTATGCCACGGATGAGATGCGTAAGGTTTACGATATTGTGCTTGAAGCACAGAAAGCGGCGCTTTCCGGCATACATTCTGGTATGACTGGCGCAGAATGTGATAAAATAGCACGTGATATAATCGATAATGCCGGGTATAAGGATTGCTTTGGACACGGGCTTGGCCACTCAGTTGGACTGGAGATACACGAACCGCCGCGTTTCTCACCGAGAAGCACAGATATTATTGAGGCAGGAACGGTTATGACGGTAGAACCTGGCGTCTATTTTGAAGGCGCGTTCGGCGTTAGAATAGAAGATATGGTCTTAATGACGCAGAACGGGTGCGAAAATTTTACAAAATCTAAAAAAGAGCTCATTATACTGTAATACAAGAAAAATTTTCTTGAAAAAATAGAAAATTTACTATAAACTATTAAAGTAAATTATTATGAACATTTGGAGGAATAATAAATATGATTACTGCGGGCGATTTCAGAAACGGCGCAACATTTGAACTGGATGGAAACGTTGTTCAGGTTATTGAGTTCCAGCATGTTAAACCGGGAAAGGGCGCTGCTTTTGTAAGAACAAAATATAAAAATGTTATTACTGGAGGCGTGGTTGAAAGAAGTTTTAACCCGACTGAAAAATTTCCTATTGCTTATATAGAAAGAAAAGACATGGAATATCTTTATAACGATGGCGACTTATATTATTTCATGGATCTTGAAACTTATGAGAATATTCCGATAAATAAAGATAGCCTTGGTGATAACTTTAAATTCGTCAAAGAGAATATTGTCTGCAAAATTCTTTCATTTAAGGGAAATGTGTTCGGCGTTGAACCGCCGTTCTTTATTGAACTGCAAGTTACTCAAACCGATCCGGGATTCAAGGGAGACACGGCAACAGGCGCTTCAAAACCCGCAACTCTTGAAACAGGCGCTACTATTCGTGTCCCGCTTTTTATCAATGAAGGCGATATGATCCGTGTCGATACCAGAACCGGCGAATATATGGAAAGAGCATAAGGAGGATTGATTATGAATTTGAGTGAAAAAGTTTCCTATTTAAAAGGCTTAATGGAGGGTCTTGGCATAGATCCAAACAGCAAAGAGGGCAAGCTTTTTGCCGCTATAACTGACGTGCTTGGCGATGCTGCAGCATCTATAGAAGATCTCGATGATGAAGTTGCCGCACTGAACGAGCTTGTTGACGAAGTAGATGAAGACCTTGGTAACGTTGAAGAAGAGGTTTACGGCGCAGAAGAAGATTATGACGACGATGATGACGAAATATATTATGATGTAAAATGCCCTAAGTGCGGTGAGGTCATCGGTCTTGATGAGGAACTTGCCGAAGACGGCGAAGTAATATGCCCGACATGCGGAGAACACTTTGAATTTGATCTTCCTGATGAAGATGAATACTGTGACGATGGCTGCGATTGCGGACATAATCACGAAGAGGAATAATAAGATAAAATAAAATAGAGCTGGTATCAGTTAATGATGCCAGTTTTTTTATTTTAGCACTCTTTTAAATACTTATAAATTTTCTAATAGGTTAAAATATTTTTTATTTTGAAACTTGACATAATAAGTTGCATATATTATTATATAAACATCTCTTTGCACTGCATATTAATCTACAGTACAAACTGAGCAGGCGATGAACCGTAAAGGTTTGTGGGGCTGGGCCGTATAAAGGCAGCAGATGAGGGTTATTGCATCTGTGGGACAGTTACTTTGTTCCATAGGTGTATTTTTTTACACTTTTATAGGGACCAAATACTGGGTGAAATGAAGTGCCATAGAGCTATCTTTATTAAGCTTATTAAGCTGGGAGGTAACTTTTATGACCAGACAGAAAAATGAAATCCAAGGTCTTAGCACAGAACAGGCAAAAAAATTACAGGATCAGTATGGGAAAAATGAACTTACGCCGCAGAAAAAGCAAAGTTTTATTAAAAAGGTTTTTCACATAATCAGTGAACCTATGTTTATGTTATTGCTCATTGCGGCCATAATCTATTTTTTCTTGGGTGAGCCACGTGACGGCGCCATAATGCTGATTTTTGTAGTAGGCATTATCAGTATTGACGTTATCCAGGAGTGGAAAACGGATAAAACTTTAAGTGCACTGAAAGACTTGTCCGCACCCCATGTCACAGCACTGCGTGACGGCAAGGAAACGGTCATCCCGAGCGTCGATCTTGTGCCCGGCGATGTGATGATCATTTCGGAGGGGGTAAAAGTCCCCGCAGACGGCAAGGTTTTACTATTAAACGATCTTTGCGTTGACGAATCCTCTCTTACAGGTGAGTCTGAAGGTGTTTGGAAAACGCTTGCAGACAAAGCTGCCGAATCCGATTATTGGCGAAAAGACCATTGCTATGCAGGGACACTTGTAACACAGGGAAGCGGCTATATCCTTGTTGAAAAAATCGGTTCCGAAACCGAATACGGGAAAATTGGAAAAAATGTTGCGGCTGCGCCGGAAAGTCAGACACCGTTACAGACGCAGACCGGCAAACTGGTTAAATTATGTGCGGGGATTGCCGCGATACTTTTCGCTCTTGTAGTGGTTATTACTTACTTTAATATCCCCGAACATATATTCAAAGATAGAATAATCGAAAGTATCCTGTCCGGCATTACTCTTGCAATGGCTATGATACCCGAAGAGTTTCCAGTCATTCTCACGGTTTTCCTTTCGATGGGCGCATGGAGGCTTGCAAAGAAAAGATCACTTATCAGAAAGCTTCCTTCTGTTGAAACGCTGGGGGCGGTGTCTGTTCTTTGTGTAGATAAAACCGGCACAATCACAATGAATCAGATGACAGTGTGTGACACATGGTCGCCAAACGGAGACGAAAATGTGCTGACAGAAGTGATGGGGCTTGGATGTGAAACCGATGCGTATGACCCGATGGAACGGGCAATGCTTGAATACTGTGAAAAACTTGATATAAAACAAGATCACTTGTTTGGCGGTGAACTTTTAAAAGAATACGCTTTTACTAATGATCTGAAAATGATGGGTCATGTATGGCAGCACGACGGTGAGATTATAGTTGCGGCAAAAGGGTCTCCCGAACGTATTCTAACGATATGCGAAATGCAAGACGATGAAAGAAAGCATACTGAAGAAAAGATAAAAGAAATGTCCGGCAGAGGGCTGCGTGTTATCGCAGTAGGTGTTTTAAAACTTCAAAGTAAAGAGGAGATACCCGAAAAGTTAACAGACTGCAGACTGACTTTATGCGGACTTGTCGGGCTTGCTGACCCGCCAAGAGAATCGGTTAAGGAAGATATAAAACACTGTGTCAAAGCAGGTGTTCGCGTAGTAATGATAACTGGCGACAACGGAATAACAGCGAGCAGTATTGCAAGACAGATCGGCATGCCGAACAGTGACCATATCATTACGGGCGATGAGCTTAATAAAATGAGCGATGAAGAACTTCGAGGGCGTGTCAAGGATGTAAGCATATTTTCCCGAGTCATTCCAGAACACAAAATGCGCATCGTAAAAGCATTTAAAGATAATGGCGAAGTTGTCGCAATGACAGGCGACGGTGTAAACGATGCTCCGGCACTAAAATACGCAGATATCGGCATTGCAATGGGCAAGCGCGGTTCGGAAGTTTCGCGCGAGGCTGCCGATCTTATCTTGATGGACGACAATTTTTCAACGATAGTTGATACGATCAAAGACGGCAGAAGGATCTTTGACAATATAAGAAAAGCAATCGGCTATGTCTTCACGATTCACATTCCAATTGCATTTGCGTCACTTCTTGCACCTCTTTTAGGCATAAGCCCGGCTGGTCTTATGTTGCTCCCACTCCATGTCGTGCTGCTTGAGCTTATTATTGACCCGACATGCTCAGTTGTGCTTGAACGGCAGCCTGCGGAGAAAAATATCATGGACAGAAAACCCCGCCGCCGCAGTGAAAGTATACTTACTGCGAAAAGCCTTGCAAAAAGCATTATTCAGGGCATCGTCATATTTGCAGCATCATTCGGAACTTACTATACATTTTTAAACAATACAGAAAATGCGCCGCTTGCCCGTGCTATGGGGCTTTCAGTTATAATGCTTTCAAATCTGTTCTTAGTTTTAGTTAACAGCTCGGATCATGACTTTGCAGTGGATTCAATGAAGAGGCTCGTTAAGGATAAAGTGATGTGGATAGTTAATATCACAACGATCGCGGGATTATTTATTTTGTTATATACACCGCTTTGCGGATTCTTAAAGTTTGCGCCTCTTTCAGCAGTACAATTTTTAACTGTCATAGGGATATCAGTAGCTGCTGTATTCTGGTTTGAATTAATTAAACTTATTGAGCACTTTAAGGTAAAAAGAACGCTGATTAAAAAACAATAGTTAAGGATTAGCAAAAGAAAAATAAAGCTGTCAGACCGATATATGCTCGATCTGGCAGCTTTACTATACGTGGTCTTATATACTGTTTTATATTATTGTTCATCACCATCAACTATTTTCGCTTTTCCGTAATATTCGGTTAGTATTAACAGTAAGGCTGTTCCAGCAAGAATACCGTCGGCAATGCCGGCTGGAAGCATAAACGCCATAAGCGCAAGTGTGATGACGCAGTTTATGACAGACAGCACAAGTCCCCACATCCTGTTTTTAAAAAGCCCTATTGCGCCGATGATCCTGAGAATGCCGAAGATTCCTCCTATAAGCGCAATTAGACATAAATGATCCTGGAGATATGGCACGATAAATGAAAAGTATCTGTTGATGTCAGTATCATCGTTTGCGAAAAACAACAAAGGGACAAGCATAAGGCAGCCGCCAAGCTCCATAAAAGCACCGTGGAATATCATAAGAAGCGACGCAATTTTATACCTTTTCATTTTAAACCTCCGTTAACAAATTTTAAGATCCGCTGCCCGCCCCGGCGCCTGCCGCACCCGCGTTCTGAGACGCTTCAAGCACACAGTCAATCGCAAGCACGGTTGCAAGCACAAGAATCTCGTCAGCACCGTCAACGATATCGAGCTCGTAGCTGTCACCCCATGAAAACCACTTCTTTGTAATAGTGGCGACAGCTCCGACGCTGTTTTCAATAATATAATTATGCGCCCAAAAGTCGCCGCTTACACTCCAGTCCGTCCCTTCAAGCGTGTATTTTTGACTGAAAAAGGTAAACTCCTTTTTAACTACAACCCTTAGATTATCACCCATGTATACCTCGAATTTCGGCATCCATGTCAGCAGCTTTTGCTTTATGAACGCTACTTCCCGCTCAGTCATGTCGAACAAATGCAGTTTGTGCCCCCATGAGAAGATCTCGCCTTCACAATAATATCTGTCGTTTTCAAATTCGTCCTTGACCGTGAATTTGTCCGCCCATGAAAAAACCTTCTGCTTGATATACAATTTCAAGAAAAGTCCCCCTTAATATTATATCGAATCTTTAAGAAAATCTGCCTCTACTGGAAGAATATTTCCTTTAAATTTACTATAACACGTAACGCGTTTATTGTAAACATCGTTATATTTATTTAATATTGACAAATGCTCGAGTGCAGGGGTATCCTTAAATAGTAAATAATAGTAAAAGAGGACGCAAATATGAAAAGAGTGATTGCACTATTATTAGCTTCATTAATGCTGATTGGTATCGGTACGTTTGCCGCAAGCGCCGATGATGAACTGCAAATCATTGTTGATGGAAAAACGCTGACGTTTCCTGATGACAGCCGTATATTGATGAAAATGGGCGTACTATGATTCCTGTCGCGGTGTTTGCACAAAACATCGGCGCTGATAAGAATTGGGACGATGCAACCTCGACCGTCAAGCTTAAAAAAGATACTGTTACTGTTTTACTCACAACAGGCGATAACAAGCTTTATAAGAATGATAAAGCTGAAGAGATGGATACGACGGCTGTAATAAACGACGGCAGGATGTTCATTCCGGTGCGTTTTGCGGCAGAGGCATTTGATTATAAAGTCGACTTTAAAAATAGCACGATAACGCTTTCTTCAAACGGACTTAACAGCGCAAAGGATACGCTCGGACTGTCCTTAAAGCTTATGCCATATATGCCGAAAGATCAAAATTATATGATCTCGCCGATAAGCCTCAAACTTGCACTTGCTATGGCTGCGAATGCTGCTGACGGAGAAACAAAAAAACAGATGCTCGATACGCTTGGCATTTCTGATCTTTCGACTTATAACGATTACGCAGATAAACTTATAAAAAATTATGCCGGATCTTCAGACAGTGATATGACGATCGACATTGCCAATTCTATTTGGTTAAATGAGGATAAATTCAAAGATTACAGCGGCATGGCTTTTGCCGACCCATTTAAGAATATTGTCAAAACGTTTTTCCACGGTG
>JAUZPM010000051.1 GCA_030705925.1 Bacillota bacterium | reverse complement strand
TGGTTTTTATAAGAATAAATCCGCATATCTGAGAGAATTTACTAAATGGTTTATTTCTACAGATACCAAAAATATTGCCACAAAAACGCTTAGAGAAATTATTTTAAATTTGAAAGGAATAGGACCTGAGACTGCGGACACAATTTTATTGTATGCGCTTCATAGAACATCGTTTGTTATAGATTCATATACAAGGCGGATATTTGGCAGGCTGGGTTACGACACGGATGTGACTTATGAAAGACTTCAAAACACATTTATGTCAAGCTTACCCGCAGACGTTGAGCTTTACGACAGATATCATGGGCTTATAGTCGAGCACGCAAAGCGCCATTGTAATAAACAGCCTATTTGTGACGGCTGTCCGGTGCGTTCTCTGTGTAAGGTGCCTATTGAATAATTTTTTAGAAACTTATATACTAATATTGAAAATAAATAATTGGAGGTTGCCATGAAAAAGACTATTGTTGTTGGATGTGACAGCGCAGCGGTAGAACTTAAAAAGCTTGCAATCAAGGTATTTGAAAGCAGGGGATATACCGTTGAAAACGTCGGAGTTGAGTCGTCAAGTGATAGTACAATGTACCCTGAAATCGCTAAAAAAGTGGCACAAAGCATTATTGACAGCGGATACACCAAAGAGGGTGCGCTGTTTTGCGGCACCGGAATCGGAATGGCGATTACCGCAAATAAATTTCCGGGAATCTATGCAGGTGTTGCACATGACAATTACGCTTGCGAACGTCTTCGCCTGAGCAACAACGGCAACGTTATTTGTATGGGCGCCCGCATAATAGGGCCCGAGCTTGCTAAGAAGATTTTAAATGAATGGTGTGACCGTGAGTTTGCTGGCGGTCCGTCTGAAGATAAGGTAAATTTAATCAAAGGATACGAAAAAGAACTTTACAAATAGAGAAAGGACGAATATTTAATGGATTTACAGGCACTTTTGAAGAGTTTACAGGATTGTCCGTGCGGCAGAGAACATCACACGAAAATCAAAGCGGTAGAAATTGGCGAGGGACTTGTGAAAAAAGCAGGAAAGATACTTGCCGAAAACAAATTTCCTAAAAACATCCTTGTTGTTGGAGACGGCAACTCGATGCGTGTAACAAACGGAATCTTGGATGTAATAAAGGAGGCAGGCTTTGAATGCACCACCTTGATTTATGACGATATGCGCTTTGCACGTATGGAATCAGTAGAGGAACTTGAGAGCCTGGCTAAAGGACATGACGGGATACTTTCAATAGGAACCGGCTCGGTCAATGATATTTGCCGGCTTACCGCTTATCGCAGAGGAGTTCCGCTTGCAATCTTTGCAACCGCTCCTTCTATGGACGGTTTTGCCTCAGATACCGCTCCAATTACTAAGAACAATTATAAAAAATCAGAACAGGCTGCTTCACCTTGGGTTATTATGGCGGATACTAATATATTGGCTCAGTCTCCGGCAGTCCTGAAATCGGCTGGGCTTGGCGATCTGCTAGCAAAATACATAGCAATGGTTGACTGGCGTGCATCTACACTTTTAACTGGCGAATGGTATTGCGACAGAGTTGCAAATATAACGAGGACTGCTGTCCGTAAAGCGGTTGCCCTTGCTGACAAGGTTACCGGCAACAGCACAGAAACGGCAGAGGCGATTATGGAAGCGCTTGTACTTACGGGTATTGCTATGGAATTTACCGGAAATTCACGCCCTGCATCAGGGTCTGAGCATATTGTTTCTCACTTCTGGGAGATTATGAAGTTGGAAAAGGGCATCTGGCCGGACTTTCATGGTAAAAAAGTTGGTGTTGCAACACTGATGGTTGCTAAGATATACAAAGATCTTGCAAAACTTCCTTCAATCAACCCGCGCAAAGCGAATGTCGATTGGGATCATGTTAAAAAGGTTTACGGGAACTTTGCAGGGGAAGTTACTAAGTGCAACAATCCCCCGCTTACAGATAAGATTGATCTTGAATTCTTAAAGAACAATTGGGGCAAGGTCGTTGATATCATCAATGAAGAACTGCCTGATATAGATGAACTGGAAAGAATCATGAAGATATCTGCTTGTGCAACAACGCCTGAAGAAGTTAATGTAACACCAGAAATGGTCTACAATGCTCTTCATTACAGCCCTTATATGCGCAATAGGTTTACGGTACTAAGAATCCGTGATATATTGGGGATTGATTATTAATTAAACGGCGATATAAAATGGGGTTCAGTTTGAAAGAACTGAACCCCATTTTTGTTATAAGATTATTCAACATTAACTAAAAAAGTATAATAGACAGTGCCGTTTTTCCACGTCCCAATAACTTCGTAAATGACTTTTCCCTTTTGTTCAGGGATTATTATTTTACCGTTAACTAACTGCTGCTTTATTATGTCATTATCATGCCAGATTCTGACTTCGGTTTTTGAAGGCTTTTTACTGAAACTTAAAGATAAAGGAGAATTTGCGGAAACGGTCATAGGCACCGAATTTCTTACTAATTCCGGAGGGGCGCTGCAGTCAGCAGTGGTGAAAGTTTTGGCGCCGTTAAGATTAATGCTTGCCCACGAATATGTTCCTTTTATTGCTTCTACGCTTTTATCTTTATATAATATTTTAAGTTCCGGCGGAGAATTAGAGACATTGCTTACAGTGCACCCGATCAAAGAAATAAAAAATATCATTAAACATATGATAAGCAAATATCTATTTTTAAAAACCAGACAAATCACCTGCCTTTTATTGCTTTTGACGAAAATGTTACTAAATAGTTCCAAATATTTTTTAATTAAATATCAAATTTTCTTAAAAAATATTTGAAATAGAAACCCAAGTATAGTAAACTGTAATATAATATTAAATTAGATATCCGCTATGGAGGAAGTTTTGAAAACCATTAATTGCAGGACCAACCGAAAGCCATCTGCTTATGATATTCACATCTGTAAGGGTGTGCTTGACAAAGCGGGGATTGAAATAAAAGAAATTGCTAAAGGTAAAAAAACGGCGATTATATCCGACTCTAATGTTGCGCCCCTGTATGCGAATCGGCTCAGTGCCGCGCTTCGGGATGCAGGCTTTGAGGCGGATGTTTTTATTTTCACAGCAGGTGAGCAATCTAAGAATTTTGGTACAATCAATAATATATATACATTTCTCGAGAAGTTTTGCATGACTCGTGCAGATACGATAATAGCCTTGGGCGGAGGCGTTACCGGCGATATGGCAGGTTTTGCCGCTGCTACATTTTTGAGAGGCGTAAGGCTTGTTCAGATACCTACAACGCTTCTTGCATGTGTTGATTCTTCTGTTGGAGGAAAGACTGGCTATGATCTGCCCGAGGGTAAAAATCATGTCGGGGCTTTCTATCAGCCATCGCTTGTTCTAATCGATCCAGATGTTCTTGATACTCTGCCGAGGGGGACATGGTGTGACGGAATGGCAGAAGTGATAAAATATGCTTTTATACGAGATCCTGCTCTTTTTGATAAACTTGCAGCGTATAAAGACAAAGAAGAGATAGAGGATATTATTGAAACCTGTGTCAGGATCAAAAGCGATGTAGTTGAGGCAGATGAACTTGACACTGGGATTCGAGGCATTCTTAATTTTGGGCATACCTTTGGACATGCAGCTGAAAAAATTGAGCATTATACAGGCATCACGCATGGAAGCGCTGTTGCGGCAGGAATGGTGATGGCGGCAGCAATAGGAGAATATCTAGGGCTTACTGAACGTGGAACAAAGGAAAAAATCATTAGTCTGAATAAAAAATTCAGCTTGCCGATATCGTTTGCACAAAAGCCTTTGGAGTTATTCTCGGCACTGACAAATGACAAGAAAAATTTAAATGGCGTTATAAGCCTTGTTATGTTGAAAAAGACCGGCGAGGCGTTTTTGTGGCCGGTGGAACTGTCTGAACTTAAAAGCATAATGAATGAGGCGCTGTAGGAAAAGAGGGGTAACATGGGATCGACTTGGGGCAAAAATCTTAATATAACTATCTTTGGAGAGTCACATGGCTTTGCAATCGGAGTAACGATAGACGGTTTTCCCGCAGGTGTTGAACTTGACACTGTTTTTATTGATAAACAGATGGCAAGGCGCCGCCCGTCATCATCCTCCTTTTCTACAAAAAGAAAAGAGGCCGACGAGGCCGAGATATTGTCCGGAATTAAAGACGGGCATACTACCGGGGCGCCTATTACGGCAATCATAAGAAATTCTGACCAGCATTCAGGGGACTATGAGGAAATGATGCGCATCCCACGGCCGTCCCATGCTGATTATACAGCTTCAATTAGGTATGAAAACTTTCACGATGTTCGCGGGGGAGGGCATTTTTCAGGCCGTCTTACCGCTCCCATCGTTTTTTGCGGTGCGCTCTGCAGACTTGCTTTGCGCCGCAGCCAAATTGAAACGGTTGCACATATTAAACGTATTTATGATGTCGAAGACAAACCTTTTGACCTGACTGATATTTCAAAAGATGAAATACTGCGCCTTCAAAATGCGTCTTTTCCTGTGCTGGATGAGGGGGCAGGAGCCTCTATGATGCTTATATTCGAAACGGCAAAAGAAAAACTGGATTCGGTCGGCGGCATTATCGAATGCGCGGTGACGGGTCTTCCGGCAGGGCTTGGCAGCCCAATGTTTGAAGGGATCGAAAACAAAATTTCATCATTGATATTCGGTATCCCCGCCGTAAAAGGCATTGAGTTCGGCACCGGATTTGGATTTGCAGGGATGTTTGGCAGTGAAGCAAATGACCCGTTTATAATAGAAAATGAGAAAATAAGGGCGAAGACTAATAATAACGGCGGTATTTTAGGCGGCATATCGACAGGAATGCCTGTAGTGTTTCGCACGGCTATAAAACCAACGCCGTCTATCGGACAAACCCAGAAAAGCGTTGACATGGTTTCACACACCGAGACTGAGTTATCGATAAAAGGGAGACATGATCCGTGTATCGTGCCAAGAGCTGTTCCTGTTATTGAAAACGCTGCCGCTATCGCTGTGCTTGATATGATGCTTGAGAAAAATGGGTATTCGGGAATATAGAAAGGGGAACAACGTGGATCTTAAAGATTTAAGAGATGAAATAAATAAAGTTGATGACGAGCTTTCACGTTTGTTTTCACAGCGTATGCTTTTATCGGAAAAGGTGGCTGCACTGAAAACAGACACCGACCAGCCTGTTTATAACGAAGAGAGAGAAAATGAAATAATAAAAAACGCTGAAAAGCGATTTGATAAAAGTATTGCCGGAAAAGGGGCATCTCTCTATTCATCCATTATGCTGCTTTCGCGGGAATACCAGTATGAATATATGATAGAAAACGGCAAATCACCTAAAATCATTGAACGTTTTCTTAATAAAGACGTATACGAAGAAAAACGCGTTTGCTATTACGGCAGCGAATGCTCATGGTCAAATCTTGCAGCCATGAAGATGTGCCCTGATGCAGAATTTTCCGGATCACCTGATTTTGATACAGTTTTTGAAAAGGTGGCGTCAGGAGAGGCTGATGCAGGGATATTGCCGCTCGACAACTCCACTGCCGGAACAGTGCGGGAGGTATATGACCTTCTGCTAAAAAATAATCTGTTTATATCAGCGACCTGCCTGCTTGATATTGAATATTCCCTTGCAGGCAGTAAAAATACATCAAAAGATACTGTTAAAACTGTATTTTCGCATCCACAGTCACTCTCACAGTGCCGAAATTACTTATCAGAAAACGGATTTATTCCAAAAGAATATTTCAATACCGCGGCGGCGGCAAAGTTTGTTTCGGAGAGCGGAGATAATACTACGGCGGCTCTCTGCAATATGTATGCCGCTGAGAAATACGGCCTTGAGATAATCGACGACAAAATACGTGACTCGGCACTTAATACAACGCGATTTATTAAGGTTACGGGAAAGCCTCTCGTAACCGTAAAATCAGATATTATCAGTATCGCGTTCAATCTGAAAAACAAAAGCGGTGTGCTTGCCGCATTGCTTGCCGTATTCAAAGATTATGGCGTTAACCTGATGAAGATTGAATCGCGGCCCATCCCGGAAAAGCCGTTTGAATATCTGTTTTATCTTGACTTTGCCGGGAATATTATGGATGAGAAAACAAAGAGCATTTTACTTTTGCTTGAAAGCGAATTGCCTGAAATATATCTCTTAGGCAACTATTCTATTATTTAAAGGAGCTTTTTAAATGGTTATTATAATGAAGCCGAAAGCGGCTGAAGAAAATATACAATCTATTGTCAATATCCTCGAAGGTTATGGACTTGGCACCCACATCGTACGCGGCGAGGAGTTATCAATCATCGGCATTATTGGAGACAAAAAGAAAATTGCGCATCTCGCACTTGACAGAATGGACGGAGTAGAGCGTGTCGTTCCTATTGCTGAATCATATAAGCTTGCAAATAAAGTGTTCAATCCGGTGCCAACTGTCATTGATGTCGGCGGGGCAAAGATAGGCGGTAAACAGATCGCTGTGATGGCCGGTCCTTGTGCGGTCGAGAATCAGGAAATGATAACGGAGACTGCAAAATATGTTGCATCCTGCGGCGCTCAGTTCTTAAGAGGCGGCGCATATAAACCAAGAACATCGCCTTACTCTTTCCAAGGGCTTGAAGAAGACGGTCTTAAAATCATGTATAATGCAAAAAAGATTGCTGGCTTAAAAATGGTGACTGAGATCATTAACGAGAAAAGTCTTGAAAATGCTCTTGATTATACGGACATAATACAGATAGGCGCACGTAATATGCAGAACTTTACACTGCTTAAGGAAGTGGGCAAAACAGATAAGCCTATTCTTTTAAAGCGCGGACTGTCTGCAACTATCGATGAGCTTTTGAATGCGGCTGAATATATAATGGCAGAGGGCAATCCTAATGTTATACTATGTGAGCGCGGAATACGAACTTTCGAAACAGCGACAAGAAATACGCTTGACTTAAGTGCTGTTCCGGTTTTGAAAAGCAAAACTCATCTGCCTGTCATAGTAGACCCGTCACACGGCACCGGACGATGGAATTATGTTGAGTCAATGGCACTTGCAGCCATTGCAGGCGGCGCTGACGGACTAATTATAGAAGTACATCCAAGTCCCAGTACAGCTATGTCGGACGGGGAACAGTCGCTTAATTTTGAAACATTCGGAAAACTTATGGAAAAACTCAAGAGAGTGGCGGAAGCAGTAGACAGATCTTTATAGGAGGAATAAATATGATAATTATAATGAAGCCCAGCGCAACAAAGGAAAACGTTGACCGCGTATGCAACGTTCTTAATGAGTACGATATGGGCGTACATCTTTCACAGGGAAACGAGCTTACCATAATTGGTATCATCGGAAATAAAAATAAGATCCAGCATATAGCTTTTGAACTTATGGACGGTGTAGACAGAGTTGTCCATGTCGCGGAATCATATAAACTTGCAAATAGGGCATTTCATCCCGAACCGACTGTTATCGATCTGGGGGATGTGACTATTGGCGGCGACAGCGTTGTCGTAATGGCGGGTCCATGCGCAATCGAAAACCAGGACATGGTCATGGATACAGCGAAGTTTGTAAAATCCTGCGGTGCGCAGATTCTCCGGGGAGGCGCATATAAACCGAGAACTTCGCCATATTCTTTCCAGGGGCTTGAGGTCGACGGACTTAATTATATGTACAATGCTAAAAAAGCGGCGGGACTTAAAATGGTGACTGAGGTTATTGATGAGGAAAGCCTTGAAAATACACTTGAATATGCTGATATTCTTCAAATAGGCGCTCGAAATATGCAGAACTTTAAGCTTTTGCGTGCAGCGGGGCGTACAAATAAACCTGTTTTATTAAAACGCGGGCTTTCCGCAACTATCGACGAGCTTCTAAACGCCGCGGAATATATAATGGCAGAGGGCAACCAGAATGTTATGCTATGCGAGCGCGGAATACGCACTTTTGAAACAGCGACAAGAAACACGCTTGACCTTAGCGCTGTTCCACTTTTAAAGCATAAATCACATTTGCCGGTCATTGTTGATCCATCACACGGAACGGGAAAGTCAAACCTTGTAGGCGCAATGGCAAAAGCAGCTGTCGTTGCTGGTGCCGACGGCCTAATAATAGAGGTTCATCCAACGCCAGAAAAAGCAATGTCTGATGGCGATCAGTCATTAAACTTTAAGCAGTTTGAGGCTTTGATGAGAGACCTTAAAGCCTGCGCTGCGATTTCCGGCAGGACACTCTGATGAATGATCTGCACACTGTTACGATTGTCGGGCTTGGTCTTATCGGCGGCTCGTTTGCAAAGGCACTAAGCCGTGCCGGTATAGAAAATATTTACGCGGTTGACAATAATTGCGCTTCAATTACAAGCGCAATTGAGGATGGTATAATAAAAGCCGGCGGCACTGAATTAAATGAGAAATTTTGCAATGCCGACGTCATTTTGGTTTGCACGCCTGCGGAATATGCGCCTGAAATCATAGAAAAAGCGGCTTCAATGTGCGGAAAAGATACTATTATCGCAGATACCGCAAGTGTAAGCTTAAACCTTATAAACAGTGTGCGAAAAATAAAAAGCAGTTTCAGATATGTATCGACACACCCAATGGCAGGAAGCGAAAAAGGCGGCTATGATGCGTCTAAGGCGCATCTGTTTGAAAATGCGTATGCTATAATATCACCCTGCGAACGCACCGATGATAATTCAATCATTATTCTCACACAGCTTTATAAAACTGTGGGTGCTATCCCCGTCGTGCTTGACGGAAAGAGTCATGACGAGGCGGTGGGTCTTATCAGTCATCTTCCTCACGCCGCATCTGCCGCGCTTGTGAACCTTCTTTCTAAATGCGACACTACGGATAAAATGGCTCAGAGCATTGCGGCAGGCGGATTTAAGGATATTACCAGGATTTCGTCTTCAAGCCCTTTACTTTGGGCTGATATTTCATTTCAAAATAAAGAAGTGTTAAAAAACCTTATTGATAAATACATATCAGAACTTAAAACGTTTCAGGATTTTCTAGCTTCTGACGACAAAAAAGGACTTGAGGCATACTTTGCGTCTGCAAAGGAGACAAGAGACAGACTTCCGTCAATTTCACGCAGCCTAATAGGTGAAATATATGAGATTTCGATAGATGTTGAAGACAAGGTCGGGGTAACATCGTTTATTTCTGAAACGCTTAGCCGTGAGAATATAAGTATAAAGGCTATAAGCATAGAGAACAGCAGGGAATTTGACGGGGGCGTTATGACAATCGCTGTTTCTTCTGATTCAGATCTTAAGAAAAGCCTTAAAGTGCTTCGTGAAAAGGGCATAAATGCAAGAGACAAAAATGAGTAACGGAGGAATCCAATGATTATACATGAGGCTTCAAGCGTACGCGGAACGCTTACCGTTCCTGGGGATAAATCAATTTCACACAGGGCGGTCATGCTTGGCGCTATAGCGGACGGAACAACTCATATAAAGGGCTTTTTGAATGGTGAGGACTGTATGTCCACCATATCGTGTTTTCACAAGTTGGGGGTTAAAATCAATATAGATGGCACTGATGTAGTAGTTGAAGGCGTTGGGCTTAACGGCCTGAAGCCGTCTTCAGATGCACTAGACATAGGAAATTCGGGCACGACAGCGCGGATTTTAACAGGTATCCTTGCAGGACAGCCGTTTGACTCTATTATTGACGGTGACGATTCTATTCGCCGACGCCCTATGGGAAGGGTGATAGTTCCGCTTTCTGAGCTTGGCGCAAATATTAAGAGCAGCGGGGGTAAATGCCCGCTTCATATATCAGCTTCGTCTTTACATGGCGGCGAAATAGTTATTCCGGTGGCATCAGCACAGTTAAAGTCAGCAGTTTTGATGGCGGGACTTTACGCTTCCGGCAAAACGACTGTGACCGAACCGGCAAAATCAAGAGATCACACCGAGCTAATGTTAAAAGCGTTCGGCGCGGATATACAGTCAGACGGAGCATCAGTAACGGTTTCTCACAGCGCCGGGCTGAAAGCTATAGATATTAATGTGCCAGGCGACATTTCATCGGCTGCATTTTTCATAGTGGCGGCATTGATTCTACCTGACAGTGAAGTAACCATCAAAAACGTGGGTATAAACGAAACGAGAACAGGTATAATTGACGCTCTGCGTGAAATGGGAGCGGATATCACTTACAGCAATATTAATGGCGATGTAGAACCGTCTGCAGATATAACGGTAAGACACAGTGAACTGCACGGCATTACGATCGGGGGGGATATTATACCCCGGATGATCGACGAGGTGCCGATTTTCGCAGTGGCGGCCCTTTTTGCAAATGGAGAGACGGTTATCCGTGACGCAGGTGAGCTTAAGGTCAAGGAATCGGATCGAATTGCAGCAATAGTGAATGAGTTTTGCAAATGCGGAGCCGATATTAAGAAAACGGATGATGGTATGATTATCCGCGGAGGCAAAAAGCTTAAAGCCTCAGATTTTGACTCGTATAAAGATCACAGAATGGCGATGAGCGAGGCGGTTTTGTCACTGACGCTGCCAGGAGAAAGCAGCATAAAAGATGCTGAAGCTGTGTCCATTTCCTATCCCGGATTTTACAACGATTTAAACTCAATCAGAAATTGAGGCTTAGCTTATGAATCTAAAAGAGTTTTTGCGCTACAGGTGTGAAAAGCCGCTTTATGCTCTAATTGGAGATCCTGTTGAGCATTCAGTTTCGCCGGAAATGCACACTGGCATTTATAAAGCTGACGGTATTGAAGCAAAATACATACCGATCCATTTAAAACCGGACGAAATGCCAGCCTTTATAGAGGCTGCCCGACGTAAACTAAAGGGTTTTAATGTTACAATTCCTTATAAAACTGAAATTATAAAATATCTTGACATAGTTGAAGGCACGGCAGGAAGCCTTAAATCTGTTAATACGGTTTTAGTCGAAAACGGCAAACTCGCCGGTTTCAACACAGATATTATCGGGGTTGAGGAAACATTAAGCAGAAACGGCGTAAGCGCAGAAGGTAAAAATGCTGTTATTCTTGGAAACGGCGGCGCGTCGAGAACGATTGCGTTTGTATTATGTAACAATGGTGCTTCTGTAACAGTTTGCGGAAGGGATATTGAAAGGGTAAAATCTTTTATTGACGATCTTTCACTTAAAAATGCGGATATAAATGCAGCTTCGTTCGGCTACCTTGATTTAAGAAAGATCGATATTTTGGTGAATGCCACTCCGGTCGGCATGTTCCCGAAAGAGGATGCTTTACCGGCAGACATTAATATTGCGCCAAATTTAAGTTTTGTTTACGATACCATATATAACCCGCTTGAAACAAAACTAATTAAATATGCAAAAAATGCAGGGATCAGGTGTGCAAACGGGCTTTCTATGCTTATTGCACAGGGCGTTGCATCCGATGAAATCTGGTTCGGCCGTAAAATAAGCGAGGCTGCTGTAACTAACGCACACCAGACGCTTGCCGCGCGTGTGGCGGCTAAACGGCTTGCAGAAAAGCATGGTAAACGCAATATAGTTTTGGCAGGATTTATGGGGTGCGGGAAAACTACTGTCGGAAAAGTGCTTTCAAAACGTCTTGGTTTTACTTTTTACGATTTGGATCGTAAAATAGAAAAGGAAGAGGGCAAGAGTATAACTGAGATATTTGCGAGCTATGGGGAAGAATATTTCCGCGCTCTCGAATATAAATATATTCAAGGCTTAGCCGCTTTGACGAATAACGTGATATCTCTTGGCGGCGGCGCGATTCTCAGAAGAGATAATTTTGAGGTGCTGACCCCAAATGGGCTCGTGGTATATCTTAAAGCGGGGACTGAATTTTTATATAACAATATAAAAAAGGGGAAAAACCGCCCGCTTATGAAGACTGAAGATCCTAAAAAGCGTGTTATAGAGCTTTTTGAAGAGCGGCGTCCTTTGTATGAGGCTCATTGTAATATAAGTGTTAACGCCGAAAAAGATGTTGAAAATGTTGCTGATGATATAATAAATATGTTATAAAAAAGGCTTTCGAGAGCCTTTGTACAAAGGGTTAATATGAAGAATTATTTTTATATCAGCATTGGCGCATTTGCCGGTGCTATTTTACGTTATTTGGTCAGGTCTGTTCATATATTCAGTTTTCATACGAGCTTTCCGCTAAATACGTTAATTATTAATATGTTAGGAAGCTTTTTTCTGGCACTCATTCTTACACTGCCCTTTGAGGTTTGGAAGCTGGGGAATGAGATGAAGCTTGGTTTGACCACTGGTTTTTTGGGCGCATTTACGACTTTTTCGACTTTGTGCCGTGAATCTGCCGAGTTAATGCGACACGGAGATTATAATACAGCATTTTCATATATTGTATTATCTGCTTTGCTGGGGCTTGGCTCGGCATATCTGGGTATAATCGCAGCTGAAATGGTAGGCAATAAAATTAAAAAAGCTGAAAGAGATGTGAAATAGTTGCATTTTATTCTGGTCGGAATTGGCGGAGCATTCGGGGGAGTTGCAAGGTATAATTTAGGCAAGATGCTTACTAAAAAGAATTCATTTCCCATTGCGACATTTTTTATAAATATTACAGGGGCATTTCTTTTAGGAATAGTAGCTAGTTTAAATGCTGGCAATAACATTTATTTGCTTTTAGGTGACGGATTTTTAGGGGCATACACGACATTTTCAACGTTTATGTTCGAAAGTTTTAACCTTTATAAGGATAATAAAAGGCTGAATGCTCTTTTTTATATTTTAAGTTCGATCTTTTTAGGGATTCTTGGATACTTCATAGGTTTTATATTAGGCAATATGTTAAATAATGGGTTATTGTAGCGTATCATTGACTTATACATTTTACACCTGTAAACTGATTAAAAACTATATGAGGGAAAATGCTATGAAAGTCGGTTTTATCAGGTGCCAAAAAACAGAGGATATATGTTCAGCAAAAGAGGACTTTAAAGCTGTTAGGGAGAAAAAGGGCGCGTTTAAAGGCGTTGCTGAAGATATAATCATAATTGGATTTTATTCATGCGGGGGGTGCCCCGGCGACAAAGCGTCTTCAAGAGCGGCAAAAATGGTAAGACAGGGAGCCGACACGATCGTTTTGACATCTTGTATTACTAAAGGAAGACGTGAAGGGGAAGCCTGCCCGTATGCCGAAGAAATGAAAGAGGAAATTGTGAAAAGACTCGGTGAAAAGGTAAAAATAATCGATCATTCACATAAATAAAATTGCTACTCTGACAAATATTTTACGAGAAATGAGATGACAGTATGAATTTAGAAGCTTTTATAAAAGAGGATAAGTACATAAATTTTTCGTCTCCTAATATTAGAGAAAAAGCAAATGAACTTTTTAAAAACCTTAGTTCAGATATTGAAAAGGCTAAAGCAGCATATGAGTTTGTGCGTGATGAAATACCTCATTCATTTGATATAAATGCTATGATTATAACTGCCAAGGCCTCAGATGTGCTTAAGTATAAGACGGGCATATGCCATGCAAAAGCAAATTTACTTGCTGCGTTATTAAGGTCACAAGGCATTCCTACGGGCATGTGTTTTCAGCATATAACGCTTGCAGATGATGAATCACTTGGGTATTGCGTACATTGTTACAATGCTATTTACCTTAACGGTCAATGGATAAAAGTAGATGCCAGGGGCAATACAAAAGGCATAAATGCACAGTTTTCATTAAGTGAACCTAAGCTTGCTTTTCCAAACAGAGAAAATTATGACGAATACTTTTGGAAAGGCATCTATGCAGCCCCGCATAAAGATACAATGGATATGCTGGAAGCGGCAAAAACCATTCAGGATATTTATGATAACATACCTGATTATGTTACTGAAAAACCGGATATTGAATAATAAAGGAACAGCAGACGTCAAATAAACGGCTGCTGTTCCTTTATAATAATGGGAGAAGAAATTGGTGTGTTATTGTTTACCGCCCTCAATTACGACTGATTCCGGGTCGACGGTGTCTCCATACGCGGGTTTAAGGGTTGCGTCATATGCTTTATGGACAAAATTTTCATTGCCGAGTTTTGTAAGCTCGTCATTTATCCAATTTAGAAGCTCGGTATTGCCCTTTTTAACAGCAGGAGCAATTGTATCCTGACTGCCAAGTGAGCCTATACTGGTAGTGAATCCTGGATTTTGTCTTGCCCATGCAAAAAGTAGGGTGTTATCATGTGCAAGGGCTGCGCCGCGTCCATCCTTTAGAGCTTGGAATGCCTCGGTATTCTGATCAAATTTTAAAAGCTCTATATCGGGATAATTTTTTGTAAAGTAAGTTTCTGCGGTTGTGCCCTTGTTAACAATTAGTTTTTTACCTTTAAGCTGTGACACATCGGTTATTGGAGCGCCATCGGGGGAAACGACTCCTAGTGCCACCTTCATGTAAGGATTTGCAAAGTCAACTTTTTGTTTCCGCTCATCTGTGACAGTAAAGTTCGCCAGTATAATGTCAACCTTATTAGTTTCAAGGTATTCGACCCGGCTTGCAGCCTCAACCAGTACGAAATGCACTTTGTCTTCATCGCCGAGCAGATCTTTTGCCAGACGCTTGGCTATGTACACATCAAAACCTTGATTTTTGCCATTTTCATCAACATATCCGAATGGTGGCTTGTCGCTGAATACCCCTATTCTAATGACGCCGTTCTTCTTTATTGTATCGATACTGGAACTGCTAGAAGCTTTTGAAGAGCATCCCGCGAGTGTTGACATAAGGATAGCAATTGCCAGTGTTAGGGTAAATATTCTTGAAAATTTTTTCATAGTTTGACTCCTCTTTCTTTGTTAAAATGAAACATATTTATAAATTGTTTAGCTCGGTCGGTTTTAGGGTTTACAAAAAATTCAACCGAATTGCTGGTTTCTATGATCCTTCCGTTGTCAATGAACACAATTCGATCAGCCACAGCTCTTGCAAATTCCATCTCATGAGTCACGATAAGCATAGTCATTCCTTGCTCTGCAAGTTCAAGCATAACGTCAAGCACCTCCCGAACCATCTCTGGATCAAGTGCGGCGGTTACTTCGTCAAACAGCATGATCTCCGGGTTCATGCATAGTGCACGGACAATAGCTGCACGCTGTTTCTGACCGCCTGAAAGTTGTCTTGGATACGAATTTTTCTTTTCAGAAAGCCCTACCCTTGCGAGAAGCTTTTCGGCTTGCTCTAAAGCTTCTTTCCGATCTTGCCCCTGAACTTTTAACGGACCGAGTAGAATATTATCGATTATGGTCATATTCGGGAAAAGATCATAGCTTTGAAAAACCAT
>JAUZPM010000050.1 GCA_030705925.1 Bacillota bacterium | reverse complement strand
GCAGCCACGAAGCTCCTCTCCATGACGTTAGCCACTCTGGCCGTGGTAGCCGTGATTAGTAACATAATCACAAGCTTTTCTGCATTTTTTTTGTCCGAAGACCTGGAACTGATCATTGCAACACCAATTCCAGCATGCTCTCTCTATACGGTGCGATTTTTTTATTACATTGCATTTAAAAGATTAGTCATATAGGATTTTTTTCTGGCTGCGGTATTTTTATGAAGTATACCCTGTGACGCAGCCTTGTCCACTTTAACAACAGCTTCTAAATAAACTTTAGTGGCTTCGTTTTTATCACCAGCTGCGGTTGCAGTTTCAAATTTCTTTATATAGGTCTTTAAAGTATTCTTAACAACCTGATTACTAAGGGTTTTAACTTCTGTAACCTTAACCCTTTTCTTTGCGGATTTAATGTTAGGCATTATTATCCACCTCCTTAACGCTTTATCAGTAATAACTATTTTAACATTGTTTTTTTACGTTTGCAACAGTTTTTTCTATACTAAACGAGAGCGTTTAAGGCTTTTAAATACGATATATGCAAGAGCAAAGTCGATAAGGCTGTGTATTACAAACCCTAGCCCCCATATGCCTAGCAGTACGCCGGCTGATTTAACAGAGTTTGTTATTAAAAGAATAATTATAGTTTCAAGCACAGCATGTATTACAGCAATAATTGCGGCTAGAGTTGCTGTTTGAAAAGAATTTGACAGAATGCGGGGATTGCGTTGGATCAACCATGCGCCAGCAACTGCCCAAATAATGTGGGAAGCGGCTCTCAACCACACAACAAGCGGATATGAAAGAATAAATCCAATAGTTGTTCCTATCCCAACGATAAACGCCATTAATGGGGAAATAAACATAGCAATAAATAGCGGCACATGGGATGCAAGTGTATATGTTGAAGCGCCGGCGTTAATCCTGACAGGCATAATCATTGGAATTGCAATCCCTAGTGCTGTCAGTACAGCAGCAAGGACAATATTCTTTGTAATGCTGTTAGTTTTTTTCATTTTTACTCCCATTACCGTAAAGATTGTTAAACTTTTAACACGGTTTCCGCTCATTTAGGCTGACGGAACGCCAATTTATATCTAGAATATTAGTATTAGCACATATGATAGCATAATTTACATAATAATACAAGTTTTTATGTGGCAAAATAGAGTTGTAAAATGTTATGAAATTTGGAGGCGTTATGCTTAATAATTCGACAATTAAGACAGATTTAGCTGTAGAAGCACGTGAACTTGCAACAGCAGCCAGCGGAGAAATTAATGGCGTTGAAAGTGAGGAAAGCAAAATTCACGGGTTTACTGTTTCCCGTATGAAAATCGTTAATGAAGATGGGGAACGGGCTATGGGGAAAAGGATGGGTAAATATGTTACCGTTGAATTGCCGCGCGAGTATAGATTCGATTTTGATATGTTTAAAAATGCGGTGACTGTGATAGGACATGAAATATCCCAGATGCTGAACTTAGGCGAAAAAGAGAGTGCTCTCGTTGTTGGGCTCGGAAATGCCGCGCTTACCGCAGATGCACTTGGACCCATGGCAATAAAAGCAACACTGGTAACACGACATGTTAAAGAGGAAAAAGGGTTTGAGAACTTAAGGCCAGTCTCCGCTCTTGCCCCTGGAGTTATGGGGCAAACGGGAGTTGAAACAGCTGAGGTTATAAAAGGTCTTGTAGAAAGAATAAGTCCCAGTGTATTAATAGTAATAGACGCTTTGTCTGCCAGAAGGCTGTCAAGACTTGCTACAACTATACAAATTAGCGATACAGGCATCCATCCTGGATCAGGTGTAGATAATGCAAGGTCAGAGATATCAAAGGATACAATAGGGATTCCTGTTGTATGCGTTGGAATGCCTACAGTAGTAAACGCAGCAACTATGGCTGCCGATGTAATTGAACTTGTATCAGATGAAATGAAAAAAGGGACGGCAGGAAATGATACAGTATTTCGCTACTTGAATGAACTTGACAGAAATCAGCTTTACACAATGTCAATTGAAACGCTTGCCCCATATGACCTAAATCTTTTTGTTACACCAAAAGATATTGATGATATAGTTTTATCAAGTTCGAGGCTGATGGGCTATTCAATAAATGCGGCTCTCCAAAAGGATATTACGGTGGAAGAAATGATGCAGGCTCTTGCATAGAAAAAAAACAGCTTGCCGTTTACGGCAAGCTGTTAAATTTTTAAAGCTTATTTCTGTAATGCACGTATTGCAAGTATAATAAAGTTTATTATAAACAATACTGAAGCACCGTAAATGATTGGATGAACTTTTTTGGCTTCACCTTTAAATATTTTAACTAAGCAGTATACGATAAAGCCAGCTGCGATACCATAGCTGATATTATAAGCAAATGCCATAATAATAACAGTCATGAAAGCAGGAGCTGCCTCGGTGAATTCGTTCCACTTAATGTTGACAAAAGATGCAGCCATCATAATACCAACAACGATAAGAGCTGGTGCAGTCGCTGCTGCAGGAACGATACCAAAAGCACCGGCAAAAGGTAAGCAAAGGATGAACAATATAGCAGTAACTACACTTGTAAGTCCCGTTCTGCCGCCAGCAGCAATACCCGCAGAACTTTCAACGTATGTTGTTGTATTGGAAGTTCCGAGTAAAGCACCGATTGATGTAGCTATTGAATCTGCAAAAAGGGCTTTATCCATCTTGGAATTGAAGCCTTTGCCGTTTTCAAGTGCTTCTTCGTCTTTAGCATCGAATATACCGCTTATTCTACCAGTTCCAATAAATGTACCTATTGTATCGAATGTATCAGACAAGCTGAATGCAAATATCGTTACGATAGAAAGAATTAATTTATCTGGTGTAGCAAACATTGATCCTAGTCCGTCACTGCCGAAGAATTTGAAAGCAGTTTCGTTAACATGTGAAACGGAGCTCATGTCAAACCATTTTACGCTTGATACATCTACAACTCCTATAAACATGCCGATGATTGTAGTTGCAATTATACTTATAAAAATTGACCCTCTTACTTTGAGAACAAGAAGAACTATTGTGAGTATTAGTCCTATTAAAGCAAGTATAACAGCAGGCTTGCTAAATGTTGCAAGAGCAGGCACTATTGAGCTGTCTGTTATTACCGTTCCGTTGTTCACTACGTATGTGTTAGGATCGGCTGTGAATGATAAAAAGCCAGCATCTTTAATACCAATATAAGCAATAAATAAACCTATACCCCCGCCGATGGCATTTTGAAGTGATTCTGGAATTGATCTGATAATGATTTTTCTTACTTTTGTAACGGTAACGATTATGTTAATAATACCGCAGATAAATACGAGGGCTAATGCTTCCTGCCATTTGAATCCCATACCGAAACAAACAGTATAAGTAAAGAATGCGTTAAGACCCATACCTGGTGCTAAAGCATAAGGAACGTTTGCAAAAAGACCCATCACTAAAGTACCAATTACTGATGCAAGAATTGTTGCAACAAATACTCCGTCTTTTGACATGCCTGTCTGGGACAATATTGCTGGGTTAACAAAAATAATGTAAGCCATTGTGAAAAATGTTGTAAGTCCAGCTACTACTTCAGTTCCAGCAGTTGTTCCATGTTCTTTGAGCCTGAAATATTTTTCCAAAATCTCGACCTCCCATATTATATTGATAGTATTTTAACATGATAAAGTATTTTATGACAATATTTTTTATTATTTTTCGACATATATTTATTAAATTAGTAAATATTATACGAAAACATCATATTAATTTGTGCATTTATTAATACTTTGTTTACAAATGGACTATTGACACTCACTTGGGGTGAGTGCTAATATATTATTGCGGTTAGCACTCAGGAGATAAGAGTGCTAAAAGTAGAAAAGGTGAGATTGTGGAACTGAGTGAAAGAAAAAAGAGAATACTCTATGCCATAGTCAATGACTATATCCAAAATGCGGAACCTGTAGGATCTAAGGCGATTGCTGAGCAAACAGGTATTGGTCTTTCCTCTGCGACTATCCGAAATGAAATGTCTGAACTTGAGTCTTTAGGGTATCTTGAGCAGCCTCATACTTCTGCGGGAAGAATTCCAACGCAAAAAGGCTATAGGCTGTTTGTAAATGATTTAATGGAGCACTATAAACTTTCGGCTATGGAAATGCAGAGGATTAACGATCTTCTTCAAAATAGGGCAACTCAGCTTGAAAAATTAATCGCTGATGTCGGAAGACAGATAAGCGGACTTATGAATTTAACTACCGTTGCAGTTACTCCTAAACTGAATAACGCGTCTATTAAAAGATTTGATTTTATACCGATTGATTCTTTCTCATTTGTGCTTGTTGTGGTGACAAGCGGTGGGATTGTCAAGAATAAGGTGTTTCGATCTACTATTCCAATAGATTCTGAAGTTTTGTTTGATATAGGGATTGTAATGAATAATCGTTTTACCGGGATCCCGATTGAGTCGATCACTCTGCCTCTTATATCGCAGGTTCAGGATGAACTTCAGTCTTTTCATTTTGTACTTATGCCTATACTGCAGTTTATCTCGGATACAATGCGTGAGATAGATTCTGCTGAGGTGTATTTGGGTGGCGCAGCCAACATTTTGGAATACCCTGAGTTCCAGAGTACTGATAAAGTTAAAAATCTTTTTTCAGTCCTTGATAATAAGGATGAACTCAAAGAAATGATGGCACAGCTTGCCGAAACAGACAGTGAAGAGGATATAAAAATAGTAATCGGAAAGGAAAATCCGCTTGTAAAGATGCAGGATTCAAGTATCGTGATAGGTAACTATAAGATTGGAGAAAAAACTGTTGGTGTTATAGGGGTCATCGGTCCTACAAGAATGAATTACGGCAAGGTTGCCGCTCATCTGGAATATTTCACGCAATCCCTTAACAAGCTTTTAAATGAAACGTTTTTCGGCAAGGATAAATTGGATAACGGAGGTTAATATGTCAGAAGAAATAAAAAACGAGAAAGCCTGCAACAAGGAAGAAGCAAAGACAACAGAAGAAAGCTCAGAGGACACAAAAAGCGAAGTAAATGATATCGAGACAAATATTGAAGAAGTTGACGAGACAGCAAAAAAAATTGAGGCTCTTGAAGCGGAAAAAGCAACATTGTCAGATCAAATGCTTAGGCTTGCGGCTGAGTACGATAATTTTAGAAAGAGAACATCTAAAGAAAAAGAAAGCCTTTGGAATGATGCTGTAAGCGCAACAATTTCCGATGTTATCCCGCTTATCGATGATTTTGAGCGTGCAATATCTCAAGAATGTTCAGATAAATCGTATAAAGACGGTGTAGATATGGTATATAAAAAATTCACCGATATGTTGCAAAAACTGAATATATCTGAAATTCCGGCGGATGGTGAGTTTAATCCGGAGCTTCATGAGGCAATAATCCACATAGAAGATGATAGCTTGCCGCAGAACAGTATCTCAGAGGTAATGCGAAAGGGATACATGCTGGGCGGAAAAGTTATAAGACATACACTTGTCAAGGTTGCAAATTAGTATATTGAAAATTATCTATATATTAGGAGGAATTAATTATGGGAAAGATTATTGGTATCGACTTAGGTACCACGAATTCATGTGTTGCAGTTATGGAAGGCGGAGAATCAGTTGTAATCCCTAATGCTGAAGGCGGCAGAACTACTCCTTCAGTTGTATCTTTTTCAAAAACCGGAGAGAGAATGGTTGGCCAGGTCGCAAAGCGCCAGGCTGTAACCAATCCTGAAAAGACTGTCATTTCAATTAAAAGACAGATGGGCACGGCTCACCGTGTAGATATCGATGGAAAACAGTATTCACCAGAAGAAATATCGGCTATGATACTTACAAAATTAAAATCAGATGCTGAAAATTATCTTGGTTCAACAGTTACTCAGGCGGTTATAACTGTTCCGGCTTACTTCAACGACGCACAGAGACAGGCAACAAAGAATGCTGGTAAGATTGCCGGGCTTGAAGTTTTGAGAATCATAAACGAGCCTACTGCTGCTGCGCTTGCTTATGGCGTTGATAAAGATAAAGACGAAAAAGTTATGGTTTATGACCTTGGCGGCGGCACATTCGACGTGTCTATCCTTGAGATAAGTGACGGCGTAATCGAAGTTCTTGCAACTAACGGTGATACACGCCTTGGCGGCGATGATTTCGATCAGCGTATCATTGACTGGCTGGTTGCAGAATTCAAACGTGACAACGGTATCGACTTATCGGGTGATAAAATGGCTATGCAGCTCTTGAAAGAAGCTGCGGAGAAAGCTAAAATAGAACTTTCAGGTATGACAACGGCTTCGATCAATCTGCCGTTTATCACAGCTGATTCAGCCGGGCCGAAACATCTTGATGTTACACTAACAAGAGCTAAATTCAATGAGATGACTGCTGACCTTGTCAATCGTACTCTTGACCCGGTAAGAAAGGCTATGGCAGATGCCGGACTTCAGAATTCTGATCTTGCCAAGATACTGCTTGTCGGTGGTTCGACAAGAATCCCTGCAGTTCAGGACGCTGTTAAAAATATAACAGGCAAGGATCCTTTTAAAGGTATAAATCCTGATGAGTGTGTTGCAGCCGGCGCATCTATCCAGGCGGGGGTTTTAGCGGGAGATGTAAAAGATCTACTGCTTCTGGATGTTACCCCACTGTCACTCGGGATTGAAACACTTGGCGGAGTATTTACAAAACTTATCGAAAGAAACACCACTATACCTACGAAAAAGAGTCAGGTCTTCTCGACGGCTGCTGACGGTCAGACTTCTGTTGAAGTCCACGTTTTACAAGGCGAAAGAGAGATGGCTTCCTATAATAAGACCCTTGGCCGCTTCCATCTTGACGGCATACCTGCAGCACCACGTGGTGTACCGCAGGTCGAAGTCACATTCGATATTGATGCAAATGGTATAGTAAACGTTTCGGCTAAGGATCTCGGCACCGGAAAAGAACAGAAGATCACTATCACAGCTTCAACTAACCTTTCAAAAGATGATATCGATAAAGCAGTAAAAGAAGCCGAAAAATTTGCGGAAGAAGATAAAAAACAAAAGGAAAATATAGATATCAAGAACAATGCTGAACAGCTTGCATTCTCTACCGAAAAAACCTTAGAAGACCTTGGCGATAAGATTTCAGCTGATGAAAAATCATCAATTAAGGAAATGTGCGATCGCCTTAAAGAGACGGCAAAGGGCACTGATTATGATAAAATGAAAACCGAGACGGAGGAACTTACTAAAAAGTTCTATGAAATATCCGCCAAGCTATATTCACAGGCTCAACCTCAGGGGCAGCCTCAGGAACAGGCGCAGGAGAATCCTGACGGGACAGTGAATGCCGATTATAAGGTTGTAGACGACGACAAGAAATAATATGATATAAAAGGGGGTACGCAGCATTGCTGCGCCCCCCTTAGGTCTTTAACATATTCATAATTTTAAAGGTGAAATAACATGGCTGAACAAAAACGTGATTATTACGAGGTTTTAGGCGTGCCTAAAAGTGCGTCGGCCGATGACATAAAAAAGGCTTACAGACGTCTTGCTAAAAAGTATCACCCTGATATGAATCCGGGAGACAAGACAGCTGAGGCAAAGTTTAAAGAGGTCAACGAGGCTTACGAGGTTCTGTCGGATACGGATAAAAAAGCTAGATACGATCAGTTCGGCCACGCAGGTGTGGATCCGAATTTCAATGCGGGAGGCGCCGGGGGCTTTGGCGATTTCGGCGGCTTTGGCGGTTTTTCCGATCTTGGCGACATATTTGGCAGTATTTTTGGAGAGGGCTTTGGCGGAACCAGACGTCAGAATCCAAATGCGCCTCGTAAAGGTGAAGATTTAAGGATAGCAATGACAATCGCTTTTGAAGAAGCGGTTTTTGGAATTAAAAAGGAAATAGAGCTTAACAGAAATGAAGCCTGCGACGAATGCGGGGGAACGGGCGCAGCCAAGGGCTCGCATTTGGAGACCTGTCCGGACTGCGGCGGTACTGGTCATAGAACTATCACGCAAAGAACGGCATTCGGGCTGTTCAATTCAACGCAGACATGTTCTAGATGCGGCGGAAAAGGAAGAATTAACAAAACACCATGTCCTAAGTGTCAGGGTTCTGGCAGATCTCCTAAAAAACGCAAGATAGAAATAAATATTCCGGCAGGTATCGATGATGGCCAGACAATTTCAATCCACGGACAGGGCTCCGGCGGCTTGAACGGAGGCAGTTCCGGTGATCTGTATATTACCATCAGAGTAAGACCACATACAGTTTTTGAACGAAAGGGAAAAAACCTTTATTGTGAAATTCCGATTTCATTTACAGACGCTGCGCTTGGAACAGATCTTGAAGTTTCGACGCTTGAGGACAAAGTTCAGTTTAAGATCCCGGAGGGGACGCAAAGCCATACTACTTTTAAGATAGCGGGCAAGGGTGTACCGGTGCTTGGAGGAAGAGGAAAGGGCGATTTGTTCTTTACGGTAGTTATAGAAACTCCGAAGAACCTTACCCAAAAGCAGAAAGATCTTTTAAAGGAATTTCAGGAAACGTTAAAACCTGCGCAGGTAAAAAAGAATAAAGGATTTTGGGAAAAAGTTAAAAACCTATAATCTATATAGAATTAATATGATAAATTTCTGTTAATTTTGTACTGTAACATTGACAGATGGGTAAAATAGCTTTAAAGTATAATTAAGAATTCGCACGGAGGAAGATATGCCGAAAAAGCAGGTGACAATGTATACTGACGGAGCGTGCAGCGGTAATCCAGGGCCGGGCGGATTCGGAGTTATATTGCAATATAATGGGTACGAAAAACGACTAAGCGGTGGCTTTTTTCATACGACAAACAACAGGATGGAGCTTCTTGCCGTAATAGAGGGGCTAAAGCTTTTAAAGGAAAGCTGTGCAGTTAATCTCTATACGGATTCAAAATACATTGCTGACGCGCTTCAAAAACGCTGGGTATACGGTTGGCGTGACAAGGGCTGGCGGAAATCAGACGGTAAAAGTGTGCTTAATATAGATCTGTGGCAGATGCTTTTAAAGTTGCTGGAAATCCATGAGGTTTCTATAAACTGGGTTAAAGGTCATGCCGATAATCAATTTAACAATGCCTGTGATCAGATGGCGGTTTCGGCGTCGCGGCAGCCGACACAAAAAGATTCAGGCTTTGAAATATAGATAGAAAGTCAGGGAACACATGATAAAAGTTTATGCCGATAATGCGGCAACGACGAGAGTAAAAGAAGAAGTCGTTGAGGCGATGATCCCATATTTTACACAACATTATGGAAATCCCTCAAGTTTATATGAAATAGGGGCTGATGCTCTCAAAGCTTTAGATGCAGCAAGGCTTAGCGTTGCAACACAGCTTGGAGCAAAGGCTGATGAAATAATGTTCACATCTGGCGGCAGTGAAAGCGATAACTATGTCATTCGCGGAGTTGCAGAAAAGTATAAAAACAAGGGTCGCCATATCATATCAACAAAATTCGAGCATCACGCTGTACTGCATGCTCTAGAATATCTTGAGAAAAACGGTTATGAAGTAACATACCTTGATGTATATGAAAATGGCATTGTTAAACCGGAAGATGTACGAGCGGCTATACGTGACGACACTACCCTGGTCACTGTGATGTTTGCAAACAATGAAATTGGTACAGTTCAGCCGATCGCTGAAATAGGCAAAATTGCTCATGAAAAGGGAGTATTATTTCACACTGACGCTGTTCAGGCGGTGGGACATATTCCAATCAATGTTGAAGAGATGAACATTGATATGCTTTCGCTTTCAGCTCATAAGTTCCATGGACCGAAAGGTGTGGGCGCTTTATATATAAAACACGGGCTTAAGCTTCCAAACTTGATTTTTGGCGGCGGACAGGAACGCGGAAGGCGCGCTGGCACTGAAAATGTTGCCGGGGCTGTGGGACTTGCGAAAGCCCTTGAGATGTCTTGTGCGTCTATGGATGAGACAAACAAGCGCCTTTTAGAAATGCGTGAAAAACTTATTGACGGCGTGCTTAAAATACCTTATACTCGTTTAAACGGAGACAGGAAGCAGAGACTTCCTGGCAACGCTAACTTCTCAATCGAATACATCGAGGGAGAAAGTATTCTTCTTATGATGGATTTAAATGGGATAGCTGTTTCTTCAGGTTCCGCATGCACATCGGGGTCTCTTGATCCATCTCATGTACTGCTCGCCATAGGATTATCTCATGAAGTTGCGCATGGTTCGCTTCGTATTACGCTTGGAGATGAAAATACGATGGAAGATGTCGATTATATACTTGAAGTTATACCAAAGGTAGTGGACAGGCTTCGCGCAATGTCTCCCGTATATGAAGAAAAGGTTTTGAATAAATAGAAATTGGAGAAAACAATATGTACAGTGATAAAGTGATGGATCATTTCAGAAATCCGCGTAATGTCGGCGAGATTCCCGATGCTAACGCAGTTGGTGAAGTCGGGAATATGAAGTGCGGCGACATAATGAAGATATATATGAAAATAGAAAACGACGTCATTGAGGATATAAAATTTAAAACTTTTGGCTGCGGTGCTGCAGTTGCAACGAGTTCGATGGCAACAGAACTTGTTAAAGGAAAGACGATAAAAGAAGCGCTGGCACTTACGAATAAAGCGGTTGTAGAAGCTCTTGAGGGACTGCCCCCGGCAAAGATACACTGCTCTGTTTTAGCCGAAGAAGCAATAAAATCCGCATTAATCGATTATTATAAGAGACAGGGAATAGATCCGGAACCCATTGTTGGGTGCAGCGGAAACTGCGACTGCTGTGGGCATTAATTAAGAATTTAATAAAGGGTTTGAACTCTGTTATAAACAGGTTCAAACCCTTTTTAGTTGGACTAAAAACTACTTTTTTGCTAAAAAAGTTATTAATCGCTCTTATTTTACTTTAAAAGCTCAGTCAGTATTTTACCGTCCGGGTCGGGAATTTCAATTCCAAGCACCTTGGCAATTGTCGGCGCTTCATCAACCGTGCTAGCCCTTTCAATTTCTACATTATTTGCAAAATCCGGGCCTTTTACGATAAATGGGGGTTGAGGACCCTTAGCTGGATTATAACCGTGCGTAGCTCTTGAGAATTTATAATCCTCATTACGCACAGCTCTTACAATCGGCTCATGCACAGATGCGCCAAAACTTGTACAGCCATCTGTTTCCAATACAAAGGAGAACGGACCTTCAAGATGAAATTTTTCTTTGGCTTCCTCTTTGGTATAGATCTCGCCTATTCCGTATGAAGGTTCCTTTTGCCATTCTTTAAGCAGTGAATAAACCTTATCAGAAAGCTGTTTATTATCAGGGTCGCTAAGCATGATATGAGCAGATAACCCTGCCGATCTGCAGTATGCATCGTATGATTCAATATGACCGTCAGAATTTAATTTTATAAGTCCTTCTTTTTCAAAAAGGACATTTAGGCAGGATACCTTATGTACATCCATCTGACCATGATCGCCAAGAATTATGATGTTTGTATCTTCGTAAACGCCGGCTTCTTTTAGTGCATTGAAGATATCACCTAATTGTTGGTCAGTTAAATCTATAGCTTTTCTTAAATAGTTACTGAATACACCATTGGCATGACGTTCGTGGTCTGTTTCCGCAAGGTGTATTGCCATAAATTCAGGCTTGTATGTTTTTATAATATCAACAGCACATGCAGTTGCAAATACCTCGTATCCGGGATGGTTCTTCCAGTCCCAATACTTACGGTTTTTTTCGAATATTGTATCAATAATGGGGGCAGAACCGACTTTTTCAAAGAGCGGACGTGGATCTTCTTTTTCATATAGCGGCCATATTTCGGGTATGCTGTAATCGATATCTAGTCCGGCTGTTACAGGCCAGTTTACATTAGCGGTTGTATAACCTTTTTTCTTTGCTAACTCGAACAAAGTTGGGACTTTTATTGCCTTGCCATACCATTCCCAAATTGTAGGGCCCTCATAAATTTTATAAATTTCGTTGTGCGTAACGCCATGTTTGTCAGGATATGTTCCGGTTATTATTGAAACATGCGCAGGATAAGTCAGCGATGGATATACAGTTAACATCCGCTGAACCAATGAACTTCCATTAGAATATTCCTTAAAATTCGGAAGGGTTTTGAAATATTCCAGGTCTTCAAAAACCATAGCGTCAATCGATATAACGAGCATTCGCTTTTTTTCCATTTTTATCACCTGTTTAGTAAACTTTTATATGTAAACAGTATAGCATATTGACTATGTAATGAAAAGGTAAAAAAATATCAAAATCGCCACGTTATTGTAAACCAACTTTATTAATTATATCCAGATTGGGTATGCCAATTTAAAAAGCAATTACAATTACGACCTGCATTATTGACATATAGACTGTTTTGTTATACAATCATTTATAAAAATCAACACTTTAAAGCACAAAAGTTTACTATTCATGTCACCATAAAATATTAATAGAATTAAGGTAAGGTATAAGAATGTCACTGCTTAGCATTAAAGGAGCGATTGAGCTTGGGCTCATTTTTGCTATAATGTCGCTCGGTGTTTACATTACATTTCGAATTCAAGATATCCCTGATTTAACTGTTGACGGCAGCTTTGTTACAGGGGCTGCGATATCGGCACTTTACGCATTTAGTGGTAAACCGCTTCTCGGGATTTTTGTTTCTATAATTGGCGGAGCTCTTGCCGGACTTGCAACAGCGTTGTTACATACAAAGTTAAAAATAACAGCTCTTTTATCCGGTATTTTAGCACAGCTTGGTCTTTACTCGATAAATCTTAGAATTATGGGTAAGCCAAACATACCGCTTATGAGTAAGAAAACAATATTTAATACAATCGATAATATTGCAAATAATCTTGTTGCCGGGTTGCCAAAAGGTGCAGGCAGGGTGATTTTTATGTTTGCAAGATCGTTTTTCCTTTTAATTGTTGTGGCGATTGTTGTTATTGCACTATACTGGTTTTTAAAAACGAGAATGGGAACATCGCTCAGAGCAACCGGCAATAATATTGCAATGGTTAGAGCTCTCGGTATAAATTCTGATTTAATGACAATTATAGGATTAGTATTGTCAAATGCACTGATAGCTTTTTCAGGAGGAATTTATGCACAGCAGCAGGGCTTTGCTGATGCTAATATGGGCATTGGAATGATCGTTACTGGCCTTGCATCTGTTATTATCGGTGAAGTTTTATTTTCGCGTGGCGGTCTTTTGATGACGATAATTGCAGTATCACTTGGAGCGGTATTGTTTAGGTTTATTATTGCGTTTGCGCTTGAACTTGGAATGCCGTCGACAGATTTAAGATTAATTTCTTCAGTTATTGTTGCGATTTGCTTGTCTGCCCCGATAATTCAGAAAATTATAAAAGCAAAAATAAGAGAAAGAAAGGCGGATGCGCACAATGCTTAAGGTTGAGAATCTGCATCTTGCCTTTGGGCATGGAACAGTCAATGAAAAGCATGTACTTAATGGTATAAACCTTGAACTGACTGAAGGTGAATTTGTAACCATAATCGGCAGCAACGGAGCCGGCAAATCTACTATGCTTAACTGTATCGCAGGTGATTATATCCCGGATTCAGGCAAGGTATATATTGACGGACAGGACGTTACTAAATTTCCAAATTATAAACGTGCAATGCTTGTAGGCAGAGTTTTTCAGGACCCGCTTAAGGGCACTGCATTTGACATGACAATCGAAGAAAACATGGCACTGGCATTCATGAAAGGTAAGTCAAAAAATTTAAAGAAATGCATAGCAGCTAAGGATACTGAATATTTTAAAGAACAGCTAAAACAGCTTGATCTCGGACTTGAAGACAGGCTCAAACAAAAGGTGCGCTTTCTTTCCGGCGGCCAGCGTCAGGCTATGACAACGCTTATGGCTGTAATGGTTTCTCCTAAATTATTACTGCTTGATGAGCATACGGCAGCACTTGATCCTGCGATTGCCGCAACTGTTTTAAAACTTACTAATGATTTGGTTAAAAAATATAATTTATCAACTCTAATGGTAACTCATAATATGAAGCACGCGTTAGAGTTTGGCACCAGAACAATAATGATGGACAAGGGGAGAATAATCCTTGACATCAAAGGTGAAGAACGTGCTGGTATGACAAAGCAGAAACTTATTGAATTATTTACTCAGAAGAGCGGTTCAGAATTTGTAACAGATAGTGTTTTATTAGGTTAATAATCTACAATAACGGGGGTTTTACCCCCGTATCAAATTACCTTTGCAGTTTAACACTGTAAAGTGCTAAATTTAATCAAATGCCCTTGAATGGGTTTTTGACATATAATATCTGAAAGGATTGATTTTATGAAAAAAGTAGTGGCACTTTTACTTACAGCAGTTTTTGCAATTTCTCTATTGATGACTGGTTGTGCTAACGGTTCTTCGGGTTCTTCCGGTAAATCTAACAAAGTATTAAAAGTAGGTATTCTGCAATATGTTCAGCATCCTGCTCTTGACGCTGTAACTGAAAACGCAAAGAAAGCGTTAAACGATGCAGGATTTGTTGAGAATAAAAATATTACTTATGACTTCCAGAATGCTCAGGGTGAAGTCGCAAACTGCAAAACCATTGCCCAGAAGTTTGTATCTGAAAAAGTTGATCTGATTTTAGCTGTTGCTACACCTGCTGCACAGGCGGTTGTAAGCGAAACAACAGATATTCCTGTCGTATTTTCAGCTGTTACAGATCCAGTTAAAGCGGATCTAGTCAAAGATGTTAAAGCTCCAGATAAAAATGTTACAGGTGTGTCCGACTATGTCAAAGTTGAGCCGCTTATGAAACAAATTGAGAAATTATATCCTAATTTCAAATCAATCGGTGCTATTTATAACAAGGGTGAGATAAACTCTGTATCTTCAATAGATGAGCTAAAGGCATGGGCATCAACTAACGGAAAAGAAGTTGTTGACGGCACCGTTGCTAATACAAGCGAGATTCAGCAGGTAGTTTCTTCTGTTGCTCCAAAAGTTGATATTCTTTTCTCACCCACAGATAACGCAATTGCTTCAGCAATGCCGACAGCCATCCAGACTGCAATAGACAGCAAAAAGCCTTATTTCGTAAGCGAAGAGGGCATGGTTAAAAATGGCGGATTGATGGCAGTTGGAATGAATTATACAATTGTTGGTCAGGCGACCGGTGAAATAATGGTTCAGATTCTTAACGGTAAAAAACCAAGTGAGATTCCGGTAAAATACCTTGATATCCTTGATCTATATTTGAATCAGAAAACAGCCGATTCTTTAGGACTTACTATTCCGGCTGATATGCTTTCAAGTGCAAAAGAAGTTATAAAGTAAGATTTTCTTTATTAAAGCGCATACGCGTAAGCGTATGCGCTTTTTTGTTGTAATACGAAAACTCCCGGCTATGCCGGGAGTTCAGAAAAAGCTTTAGCGATGAGTATAGTAAAAAAACTCCTTTTGATATAATAAAGCTGCGGTCTGCCAACTGCAACAAGACATATCAAAAGGAGGACATTC
>JAUZPM010000049.1 GCA_030705925.1 Bacillota bacterium | reverse complement strand
CGGCTAAATCTGGCATAGATAAAACCTTGTATTCTGTCTCAAAATCGGCATGAGGGTGCATAGCATCAAACTCAGCTGAAAGCATGACATCATCGCAAATATCTATTTTTAAGTGTTCTTCATCGCTTAAGTCTTTAATATTAAATTTATCGTATATGATCTTCTGAAGTTCTTTTTCGATTTCTCTGTAACTTTCAAGAACGGCTTTAACCGGGCGTGTAATATCAGAAATATAAGCCTCGCTGGCATCGTGTAACAGGCAGGCAAACTGTATTCGATCAGAAAATCCACGTTTTTTTGCTTCCGCGGCACAATTAATGGAATGCTGCCCGACGCTGAAAAACTGCGTCATATGTCCATTTGCACGACAAAGCATTGACAGTGCATGTGCAATGTCAATTATATTAATATCCTCTTCGTGCGGGTTCATAGGATAAAATTTAACGCCGGTAAACGTTACTATAAAATCTCTGCCTATTTTAAAGACTCCTTAGTAAATATTATTATAATTATTATATACAAAAAAATAAGGCAATCAACCATTAGTTTGGAATATTTGCTTTAATCCGGCAGATACTATTGCTGTAATTCTAATAAAGGAGTGATTCCATTGACAAACTTAACATCAAAAGAACTCACAGCAATTGAGGATCAGCTTAAGATCGAGCAGACAATGATCAAAAAGCTGCGTGCGTATGCGGAAATCACCAGCGATACAACGGTAAAAAACACTTGCAGCGGCTGGGCAAATAAACATCAGCAGCATTATGACACATTGTTAAACATGCTTGGTTAAGGAGGAATTTAAATGAATAGTGGTATGAATATGGGTGGAACTTCACTGAACGATGAAGAGATCTTAAGCGATACTCTTTCAACACAAAAATTTATTACTTCAAGTTACAATAGCTACGCAAACGAATGCTCTACTCCTCAAGTACGTGACCAGTTTATCAATATTTTAAAAGATGAGCATAATATTCAGGCCGACGTATTTGACAATATGCAGAGAAAAGGCTGGTATCAGACATCACCGGCCGACACATCAAAAATTTCTCAGACAAAACAAAAGTTTCAAAATAAAGGCTTCTAAAAAAATAACCCGCCGTATGGCGGGTTATTTTTTTATCTAATATCTTATATTCTTGCAACGCCTGAATCGCGGGCGGCCTTTGCAACTGCTGCTGCAACTGCTTTGCTGATACGCTTGTCAATTGCATCAGGTAAAATATAATCTACGTTTAATTTGTCGTCGGGAACGAGGTTTGCGATTGCATAAGAAGCCGCAACCTTCATTTCCTCATTTATTGAGCTTGCTCTGACATCAAGAGCACCGCGGAAAATACCAGGGAAAGCAAGAACGTTGTTTATCTGGTTCGGGAAGTCACTGCGTCCTGTACCAATGATACGAGCTCCGCCTTCTTTTGCTTTATCAGGCATGATCTCAGGAACAGGGTTGGACATAGCAAATATAATAGCATCCTTGTTCATCTTTTTGACCATTTCAGCTGTTACAACACCAGGAGCTGAAACGCCAAGGAATACGTCAGCGCCTTCAAGAGCGTCTGCAAGTGTACCTTTCTTCTTGCTGCGATTGGTGATCTTAGACATTTCAACCTTAATTGGGTTGAGTCCTTCAGCGCCTTCGCAGATGATGCCTTTACGGTCTACGAGCATTACGTCTTTAAGACCAAGGTTGATAAGGTGTTTTGTAATTGCAATTCCTGCTGCGCCTGCACCATTAACGACGGCTCTAATGCTGCTTATATCTTTTTTAACGATCTTTAAAGCGTTGATCATTGCAGCTGCAACAACAACTGCGGTTCCATGCTGATCATCATGGAATATCGGAATATCGCAGATTTCTTTTAAGCGTTTCTCAATTTCAAAACAGCGGGGAGCTGAAATATCCTCAAGGTTAACTCCGCCAAAGCTGCCAGCCAACAGGGAAACTGTCTTAACTATATCGTCAACATCCTTTGAACGTATGCAGAGTGGGAATGCGTCTACGTCAGCAAACTCTTTGAATAATGCGCATGTGCCTTCCATTACAGGCATTCCGGATTCAGGACCAATATCACCAAGGCCTAATACTGCGGTTCCGTCTGTAATAACAGCAACAAGGTTGCTGCGGCGTGTATATAAATATGATTTATCAACATCTTTCTGAATCTCAAGGCAAGGTTCAGCGACACCAGGAGTGTAAGCAAGAGACAAATCTTCGCGTGTATTGATTGGGCAGCGGGTAACAACCTCGATCTTGCCCTTCCATTCTGCATGTTTCTGCAGAGCAAGCTCTTTTTTATCCATTTGTATTTTCCTCCTTATTCGGAAAAGGGAAAGTTATATTTTGAAAGACCTAATTCTTTCTGTACTGAAAGGATTTCTTTCTGAACTGCAGGATTGATCGGAACGCCTTTATCCTTACGATCACACCAAACGAGGTATTCTTTCTCGCCAGCGGTGTAAATTCTGTCCTGACCAGGAGCTTTCACGGAAGCTCTCAGAGCACGAAGGATTTCGCCTGCAGTCTTCTTGAATGAATCTGTACCCATGAATGCGTCAGTGTTGATTGCAATGAAGAAGTGACCGAGATGGAAAGGAACTTTCTTGCCATCTTGAACGCCAGTCAGCATTTTTAAGAAATTGCCCTGCTGGAATGCAGCGGACATGATCTCTACAACTGTAGCATATCCATAACCCTTGTAACCGGCAAGTTCGTCACCGATTCCGCCGAGAGGAGCTAAAGCTGCATTTTCTTGGGTTAAATCAACAAGGATTTTTGCTGAATCAGTCTGCGCGCTGCCGTCACGGCCGATTACCATTCCAGCCGGAGTATCTTTGCCTATTCTTGCATAATACTCAATTTTACCACGCTGGGTAATGGATGTTGCACAGTCGAGAACGAATGGGAATTCCTCATCAGTTGGCATACCAAATGTAAGGGGGTTTGTCCCGAGCATGTTTTCAACGCCGAATGTAGGAGCGATTGAAGGACGTGCATTTGTGCCGGTGATACCGACGCAGCCGGCCTTTGTTGCCATTGTCGCATAATAGCCTGCGATGCCGTAGTGAGTTGAGTTGCGAGCCGCAACCATGCCCATTCCGTATTTCTTAGCTTTTTCGATAGCCATGGACATTGATTTATAACCAATAACCTGACCCATGCCGTCATGACCGTCTACAACTGCGGTTGTTTCTGTTTCCTTAACAACCTCAAAGTTTGTAACTGGTTTCTGGATACCGGCTTTTATTCTGTCAAGATAAATGGGCTTAAATCTGTTAACACCATGAGATTCGATACCGCGTCTGTCAGACTCAAGCAGTACGTCTGCACAGATCTTAGCGTCTTCTTCAGGTATTCCATATCCGACGAATGCGTCCACAACAAAGTCTGTGATTGTTTTCCAATCAACATAAATGGGTGATGCCATAAAATATCTCTCCTCATAATAAATTTATGTTTGTTACATATTTAACAATATAACAAATCATTGTTTAAAATGTTAATAAAGTATGAACAAAACAGCTTTTAACCACTTTTTATACATTATTAATATATTTGGAATTAGAGGCATATCATTATTATGGATAGGTTGTACAATGATAGTCCTGCCAAATTCATAATCGAAATTATTATATTTTAATGCCAGCATTTTTGCAAGTAATATATTGGTATATATGCTATGCATATACAATATTTAGGATAATTTCAGTAATTATTTTAGAAGATAAAAAATATGGGGAATTAATTCTTATTTAAGTTCATAAATAAATATATAAACAATTAGGCGGTGAATTATTTTGCTGATAATTCTTAAACGTAAATCCGCTATTTTAAGTATTGCGGCTTTTATAGTTTTTGCAAGTATCATTGTCATTGCTGCTATTGTACCTCATCAGAGTTTTATCTGCACAGCAGGTGAGGAAGAGGGACAGCAGGAAAAATACATAAAATGGGTGGATTTCTCGATTCCGTACGCCGCAATGGAGAAAGCGATGAATCTCGATATAAAATCGTATGGGTCGGATCATCATTACTATTGGATAGAAATTCTTTCTTATCTTGCGGCAAAGTATTATGGACATTATTCAAAATACAAAGCTAAAGATATGGATGCTCTTGTTCAAAAACTTAAGGATGGACAGACGATTACCTCCTTGACTACGGGAATGAAATTATATTCCTACTATTATGAAGCGTATACTTCTGTCCTCGGCGGGTATCTTGGAGAATATGAAATAGAAGTTCCTAAAAAGGATAATCCCAGTGAAAAGGAATTAGTAAAAAAATACGGGCTTAAAGTGTTTTCTCCCATTGCGAAAGGATATTCGTTTGGACACTATGATGATTTCGGAGATTCCCGGAGCTATGGTTATAAACGTGTGCACTTAGGACACGACCTTGTAACAGGAGTAGGAACGCCGGTAGTTGCAGTTGAAACAGGATATGTTGAAGCGCTCGGGTGGAATCAATATGGCGGATGGCGGATTGGAATCAGAAGTTTTGATGGAAAGAGATATTACTACTATGCACATTTAAGAAAGGATCATCCGTATCAAAAAGATCTTGCAGTCGGTGATCTTGTCAAAGCCGGCGATGTTATCGGCTACGTAGGTATGACAGGATACAGTACTAAGGAAAACGTTAATAATATAAAAACTCCGCATTTGCACTTCGGAATCCAGCTGATTTTCAACGAGGTGCAAAAAGATGGAACTAACCAAATATGGGTTGATTGCTATAACATTGTTAAATTACTGCAAAAAAGCAGGAGCGCTGTTGTAAAAAACAGTGAGACAAAAGAATTTACAAGGGCATATGATATTACGCTGCCAGAGCTTGACTGAAAAGTGATGCAACTATATAATAACCATATGATTACATAAGGTCAGGATCAAATTATGAAAAAGACGACTAAAATAATTTTAAGTTTATTACTGGTGTTATTAATAGTCATTGCTTCTGGAACTTATTATGCCGGGGATTATTTCTACAATTATGCGTTAAAACCTGACAGCCAGAATTTATCATACTATACTCCGGTTAGCAGCCCGGCTTGTTTGAGAGTAAAGGTAAAATCTTTTGACGGGCTGTCGCTTTCTGCCTTGAGCTATGAACAAAATAAGGCTACGGATATTTGGGTGATTTGTGTTCATGGATTTAAAAGTGAAGCAAAAAATATGCTGAATTATATCCACGGGTTTTATAATATGGGGTATAATGTTTTAGCTCCGGATCTTCGCGGGCACGGAGGAAGCGAAGGAAAGTTTATAGGGATGGGCTGGTATGACAGACTGGATGTAATAACATGGACTAACAGTATTATACAAAACAACCCGAACGCAAAAATAATATTATTTGGTGTTTCAATGGGCGGCGCTACTGTAATGATGGCTTCGGGAGAAAAACTGCCGGAAAACGTCAGAGCTATTGTTGAAGATTGCGGTTATACGTCGGTATCCGACATTTTTTCCTACCAGCTTAAAGAAACTTTTAATCTTCCAAAATTTCCGGTTTTTTATGCAGCAGATTTAGTCACTAAAATAAGGACCGGTTATTCTTTTGAAAAGGCCTCTGCAGTTAAACAGCTAAAAAAAAGCATTACACCAACCTTATTCATACACGGCGACGCTGATATTTATGTTCCTTTCGGTATGCTGCAGAAGGTATATGACGCAGCCTCTTGTGAAAAAGAGATGTATGTCGTTCATGGCGCAGGTCACGCCGAAGCAGCAAAAGTTGGCGGAACTGATTACTGGAAGCACGTAAATGCTTTTATAAGTAAACATATATAATAAAGGAGGATGAGATATATACTCATCCCCCTTTATTATAATTCTGTTATTATTGCATGACCTTCTAAAAGGGATTGTTTTATATCGATAATGCGCTGGTTAGTGCTTCCTCGAAAATTCAGCATCAGGCTGCGCTTGTCCTGCTCATATCTTCCGTCAATCAGAAAGTCACATCTTTTTAAAAGTTCCATAAAATCCGGATTATCTGATTCTGTAATCTGCTCATAAGTATATCCACTGTACGTTATAATGTTTTTCACTCTAGGCTTTATTATATCTACTAGTCGTGCAAGTTCCTTTGCCTGACAGAATGGCTCTCCGCCGCTGAATGTGACGCCGGAGATTAAAGTATCCTTATTTAATATATCGCATATGTAGTCAAATGAAACATCCTTGCCACCATTAAAGTCATGTGTCTGCGGGTTGTGGCATCCTGGGCAATGGTGAGGGCAGCCTTGGGTGAATATCGTCATCCTTATCCCAGGACCATCTACGATAGATTCAGGGATGATTCCTGCGAGCCGTAAAGATCCATCCATAATTATATCCTTGACAGAGAATGTTTTACCCTGTCATGCTCTTCAGCACGTTTGGCATCATTAAATCTATCAAGTGTACCCACAAGGTAGCCGGTTATACGGCGAATGCGCTCGAAATGAGGACCTGTTTCATCGGTTCTTCCGCACTTGGGGCATGTATCCCCGATAATTCCGTTATAACCGCAGACGGGGTCACGGTCGACCGGATGGTTAATAGATCCATAACCGACCCCGCATTCCTTCATATATCGAACGACCTGTTCAAAAGCGTCCAGGTTCTGAGAGGGGTTTCCGTCTAGCTCAATATATGTTATATGCCCTGCATTAGTGAGTGCATGATACGGAGCCTCTAATCTGATCTTTTCAAAAGCGCTGATTTCATAATAGACGGGTATATGAAAAGAGTTCGTATAATAGTCGCGATCTGTCACGCCTTCAATAGATCCGAATTTTTGACGATCAATCCTGACAAAACGGCCGGAAAGCCCCTCGGCAGGAGTTGCCAACAGCGTATAATTTAACCCGGTCTTTTTTGATTCGTCATCTAGGCGTTTGCGCATATAGCCGACTATTTCAAGTCCAAGGTTCTGTGCTTCCTTAGATTCGCCGTGGTGTGACCCGATTAAAGCTTTCAGACATTCCGCAAGACCGATAAAGCCAAGCGAAAGAGTGCCATGTTTTAAAACTTCTTCGATAGTATCCTCCGGCCCCAATTTTTCTGAATCCAGCCAAATACCTTGTCCCATCAAGAACGGAAAATTCTTGACTTTCTTTTGACACTGAATTTTAAATCTTTCATTAAGCTGTCCAATTATAAGATCTATCTTCCTATCAAGCTCTTCAAAGAACCACTCTACATTACCATGGGATTTTATTGCGATGCGAGGCAGATTTACAGAAGTAAAACTCAAATTTCCTCTGCCGTTTACGATTTCACGAGCCTTATCATAAACATTGCCTATCACTCTTGTACGGCAGCCCATATAAGCGACTTCTGTTTCAGGATGCCCCTCTTTATAATATTTTAAATTATATGGCGCGTCGATGAAGGAGTAATTTGGGAATAAGCGCTTTGCAGATACACGGCAGGATAATTTAAACAGATCATAATTGGGTTCGCCCTCATTAAAATTAATGCCCTCTTTGACTTTAAAAATTTGGATTGGGAATATAGCGGTTTCGCCGCTGCCCAGCCCTTTTTCAGTTGCAAGAAGCAGATTCTTTACCAGCATCCTTCCTTCAGGAGAAGTATCCATACCATAGTTTATTGAACTGAATGGGATCTGAGCGCCAGCTCTTGAGTGCATTGTATTAAGATTATGAATCAAAGCCTCCATTGCCTGATATACTGCGCGGTCAGTTTCACTATAGGTATTATCAAGAATAAATGACAATGTTTTTTTCGATAATTCTTCATTATTTAATAAAGCGCATATCTTATTATAAAGTTCTTCATTAAACTTTTCGTTGTTTTCTAGTTCTGGAAATAGGTTTGAACCGGCAAGCTCATCCAAAATTGCATCGACTTTTTCTTCAGAATTTGAAAAATCGGATAAAAGCTCGATCGACTTAACAAAATTCTTTCTAAATAATCTGGCGTAAGTTTTTTTGACACCCTTAGCCATAGCATAATCAAAGTTTGGAATGCTTTGACCGCCATGTTGGTCATTCTGGTTTGACTGAATTGCAATACAGGCGAGCGCAGAGTAGCTTGCAATATCATTAGGCTCTCTCAAAAAGCCGTGACCTGTCGAAAATCCATTAGTAAATAGGGCGTCTAAGTCTATTTGGCAGCAAGTTGTTGTCAGAGTATAGAAATCCATATCATGTATATGTATATCACCTTCTGCATGCGCCTTTGAATATTTCGGATCAAGAATAAACATCTCATAAAACTGTTTTGCACCCTCTGATCCGTATTTCAGCATTGTTCCCATGGCTGTATCGCCATCTATATTCGCATTTTCCCTCTTTACATCGTTTTCGGATGCATCTTTAAAAGTTAGATCCTCGTATGTTTTCATCAGCTTTGTGTTCATGTTTCTGATTCTTGTACGATCTGCTCTATAGAGGATGAATTCTTTTGCAGTACGAGCATGTCCATTTTCAACCAGCACTTTTTCAACTACATCTTGTATCTGTTCCACCGTAGGATTATTTTCTTTTAAGTTTTGATCTAAATATTCAAGAACTTGTTGTGCCAGTTCTTTCGCAGTATCATAATCACGGCCCCCATTTGCCTGCGCAGCTTTAAAAATAGCATCGGCAATTTTTGATATGTCAAAGGGCACAGTCCTTCCATCTCGTTTAATGATTGTTTGAACCATATTTAATCCTCCCTTAATGTCGTGTGGTAATTATTCTATATTTTTTATCTCGACTTGTCAATAACACAAACCACATTTATTTGTGCTTTTGTTAAACCTGTATACAACATATAGTAATATATAATAAATATAGACATAATAATTTTAATAAAGACTTATAATTATTTTGCAGTTGTTTAGAATGTAAAATTTTATTATATAAATTTGGACAAAATTACAAAATTTAAAACATAAATTTTATCGACAAAATTTTAGAAATATAGTATAATACATATTACCTGAAGAAGAGGACTTTATATAATTTTCGTATTATTATTGACAAGTAGTATAACCTAGAAACATGCCTAAATAATGGTTTGGCAAGTCAGCAAAGTGCACAAAAAAATGACATAGTATTGTGGAGTATGTTACAATATTGTTACGCGGGGAAAAATATTATTGTCAATTCAAAACTGATGGTTTATACTGTTACTATGCAAAGAAGTGTGCGTCGACACATGTAGTATTTGAGGAGGAAAAAATATGAGCAACCTGAGAAAAGCTTTAGCTCTTGTACTTGTGTTTGCGTTGATTATTTCAATGCCTGCATTTGTTTCAGCAGCTAATTTTGCCGATGTGCCGGTCGGTTCTACCCATGCTGAGGCAATCAATTTGCTTAAGACACTGGGCATTGTTGGGGGACAGCCGGATGGGAGCTTCCATCCTGAAGCGTCCGTAACACGTGCTGAATTTGCAAAAATTTTGTACGGAATATTTAATGGAAATTCCAATGCATCAGTATATGTAGGACCATCTGCTTTTGACGATGTGAGTACAGATTCATGGTACGTTGGTTATGTAAACTGGGCTTCAGACTTAGGTATTATTGACGGTAAGGGTAATAACAAGTTTGCGCCGGATGACAAAGTAACTTACTACGAAGCTACTAAAATGTACATAGTTGCACTTACCAACAAGATTAACCTTTCTTGGCCATTTGGTTTCGTTAATGTAGCTAAAAGAACTAATATAAATCTTTTCTTAGATATTAATATTAGCGATATGAATTCAGCGGCAAACAGGGCAGATATTTGCCAGATGGGCATGCAGTCCATATTTGCAACAGACTGTGCTAGATTCTATACATATAATATGGATGGTACTGTTGCCACAAAGAGTACTGCTGCTAAGGATATATTTGAAATAAAGCCTCTTTATACTCAGCTTCTCGGCTCGTCAAACGATCCTTTAGAGCAGGCCGTCACCTCGAGCGGAAAGGTAGTTTTCCCGCAGTCTATCGCAGATGCTGCTAATGGAGTGTCCGGTGTCGTTGCTGATCAGTTGACATACAAAGGCAATGTAGCTGGTCTTGCTAAACATAACGTTGTTGTTTGGTATAAGGATATCGATGATAACTACCTACTTGATACTACTGATACGATTGTTTATATTGCCGATGGTGTTAATAAAACAGTAACATTTAAGTCGAGCGATGCAACAATAGACCAGACAACAGGTCAATTGTATGCAATGATTGACGGCGTAAAAACACTTATGAAACGTGAAGATGTGTCTACATCTACAAATCCTCTTCCCTATGTGTATTACAATGGCAAGGGTTATGGCAGCACAGGAGCACGTATTGTTCTGACTCCTGATGTATTTGCCTCATTCTTCGGCAAAAAGGATAACTTCACAGTAACGCTTTTATCTACAGGCTTAACAGATAGCGGATTAAATACAGGAGTTTGGACCTACGCATTTGTAGATCAGCCTGTAAATGGGCTAAAGATTATAGCGCTTGATGCCGCTAACGGTCTAGTAACTCTTGATAAGCTTGGAACTCTTAGCACAAAAACTGGTGCAACTAAGGCTACAATATACGATAATGCCGCTGTTGGCGATTATGTAAATGCAACACTTACGACCGATTATACTAATACTATAAACGGAATGAAACAAGGTTCGACATATCACCTTAAAAAAGCGGACGTACTTAGCCATCAGATACTTCAGACATCTTCTACTGTTAAGGGAGTTACCTATTATACAATAGGCGGAAAGCAGTGTGCGATAAATGATCGTTCATATGCTGACGGACTAACTGGGCTTGGAACTGTAGGTGAACTTTGCAATGCATATTTAGATTCTGCAGGGAATGTAGTTGCATATGAAAGTTTGAATACTGAAGTTTCAACTGATCTTGGTAACTTTATTTTAATTACTGATGTATCAGTATCTAAATCTATGCTTGGACCGGTTGCAACAGTTCAGGGCGTTTTGGACGACGGAACAACAGTATCATATAAGTTAGCGCCGGAAGGACAGTATCTTGATCCTGATGGTACGAATATCTGGTTTGATCCTGTAAAGGGATTTTTCGATGGTAATGTTTATTCGGAAGTTGATCCTACAGATTTTGTATATGATAATACGAAAATGCTTGGGAATGTGTTCCGTTATGAACTTGATGTAACTGATCCGACTTATATATCAAAGCTTGAATCTGTATCAAGGATTCAAAGTAATGTTGGTTTAAGAGAAAATGACGAATTTGTTCCTGCTTCTGATATCACGAGTTTTGATTATGATGCAACGAATAAAACCTTCTCATTCGCCACAAAAAGTGATTCGACTCTAAAGATAAGAGGATTCTTAAGTGATGACGCTGTTATATATCAGTATGATGACATTACAGATCCCGCAAATCCAACTATACGTGTAATTAAGCCTGAGGATTTGCAATCAATAAGTTCTGACGGTGCTGTCGGTGGAACACTATTTGGTGGAAATAATGGTGGTATCTATATTGACAGAACAACGTTAACTCCAGCAATAGCATTCGTAACCATTGGAAAACTTGGTACCGCAGCATTTAAAGAGGGTACATCTTCAATAGCAGCAGTTCTTTCAGTATCTGAGGTAGCAGGATCTGCAAGAGGGTATATGGCCATCGAGGCTTCCATGATGGTTGACGGGAAAGTAAATACTTATAAAACAACAGAATTTTCAACAGCTTCAAAAGCTAGTAATTCATTTACAACAGCTTTAGTTGCTGGGCAGTTTGCGCAGGTTGATTTTGATGGAGCAGGTGCAATAGATGCTGCTGTTAAAGCATATTCACCATCAGCTTCTGGATGGGCAACTGGATATATTAAGTCACTTCCTAAAAAAGAAGGCGGCTATTATGGCATAAATAAAGCGCAGTATGCAGATGAAAAAACGCCGAATATTATTAATCCTGGATTAATTGATCTGAATGAAATGAACGGCGAAGACGATGATTACTATAAGCTTGCTGACGATGTAAAAGTATATACAATATCTGATTATGCAGTTCCTGATACAGGCGCTAATTTCAGAACAGATTTCTATGAGGATACACTTGATGTTGGCTCCGTTGGTGATCTGTGCAGCTCATCTCAGTATTCTAACTATGTTGTAGATTATCATTACACTGTGCTTGCTGATAATACACTTGAGATCGATACAATATTTGTGTATACTGAACCCGTAGAAAAGGCTGAGTTCAATTCTACTGTCACTAACGCAGGTTAATCTAATTTCATTAAATTCTAATAAGCAGAATGCACCCCGATTAATTGATTATTAATTGGGGTGCATTTTTACGGAACAAATATAAATATTTTTCGTCTAATATCAAATATGTCTATAGCAATGCATTGTTACAGGATTGTTACAAATGGGTGAAAGTACTTGTAATGTCGATGAGAAATTAATATACTGTTGATGTAATAAAGTATGTGGTTTATAAACCACAAATTATTAAGGAGGAAAAACAATGACGAACCTAAAGAAAGTTCTTTCACTGGTTCTTGTTTTTGCAATGGTTATATCATTTGCAACTATTACAAGTGCTGGTACAGCTTTCCCAGACGTTCAGGACAGCGCAACATTCGCACCTGCGATTTCACTACTGAAATCACTTGATGTTGTTGCTGGTGACGACAAAGGCAACTTCAATCCAGAAGCAACCATCACCCGTGCAGAGTTCTCAAAGATACTCTTTGTACTGATGAATGGTACATCAAATGCATCAATGTTTGTTGGCCCTTCAGATTTCGATGATGTTTCAGCTAATTCTTGGTATACAGGTTATATTAACTGGGCATCAAATGAAAACATCGTAGGCGGCAAAGGCAATGGTAAATTTGCACCTGATGATAATGTAACAATTCAGGAAGCTGCAAAAATGATCATTGTTGCTTTAACTGGCAAGAGCACATTAGCATGGCCTTATGGATTTATTTCTGAGGCTAACAAGACTAACATCAATCTGTTCTTAAATACAGGCATTACAGACACATCAATTCCTGCTCAGAGACAGATCATAGCTCAGATGGCTAAACAGGCTATTTTTGCTACTGATGTTGCTAAGTTCTATACCTATGGTGACACTGGCACAATCACAGAGCGTGGCACTGTTGCAAAGAACGTATTTGGACTTAAGACAGCTGTTACAACACTTAATGGCTCTTCAGCTGATATTGCTGCTTCAACAAAAATTACAAAGACTTCAAACACTCAGTATCCGACAGAGCAGGTTGATTTATTCCCTGTAACTTATACAGCTGCTACATCTACAACCGCTGCAGTATACGGTGTTGATACCACTTCTCCGTTTGTATATGCTGGTGATACAACTGGTCTTGAGATGAGACTTGTTAACGTTTACTTCAAAGATGTTAACAACAACAACATCTTGGATCAGACTGATACAATCATCAATATGTCCAAACATATGTACAACAAAGAGTTGACTTTCAAAGCTTCTCAGGCTACTGTTGAAAAAGTTCTTGGTGTAAATCATTATTACATCACAGATGCTAACGGCACAAAGACAGAGTTAACTGCAAATGATTTCGCATCAACAACAATGAAAGAGTATGCAATCAACGGAACCAAGTATGTTGGTAAAGACATTAATCCTATAACATTAGGAACTGATGAAGGTCCTACAACATGGGCTAAATATTTTGGAACAGCAACTGATGATACAATTACATTTATTGCTAATAAGTCAACTGATGCTGCTGTAGATACAAAATACTACACAATCCTTGTTGAGCCAACTGTTAACGGTGGTACAGTTTCCGCTCTTAACACAAACATTACTGTTCCTATGGTAGGCATTTCTGGCACAACCATTGACGGCTCAAAGAAGATGGTTACTGCTGACGGCATGAAACTCGTTAATATTTATGATGGTGCTAAAGTTAATGATGCTGTTGATATAAACGTTAAAGGTGTTGCATATGACGGCAGTTTAGTTCTTGACATCACACCAGCTAAAACAATTACTTCTGTTCTTTATAAGGGCTTTACAGCCGCAACTGCTAAGAAACCTGCTTACTATAAGTTCGGTGACACAGCTTATGCTGCAGCATCTGACTATAGCAATACTGGTGTTAACTTAAGCGATTTAGTTCTTGATGAAGAATATGATATCACTCTTGACACAGCTGGTAATATCGTATACGCTAATGGTGCTGTTGGCACACAGCAGATCGGTGAGATCGGCGTTGTAACTGCAGTATCCAGCACTAACGGTACTGGTATTCAGACTCATACAATTACAATTACTAAGTCTGACGGCACATCTAAAACTTACAACATGGAAACAGCTAAACTTGCAGCATCTTCTGGTTACGCTCTTAACGTAACAGATGCAACAAACGGCAATAAGTGGTTTGATGTTGACAAGGGCTTCCTAAATACTAATGGCAAATATTCTACAGCATATGGCACACAGGCTGATTATGATGCTACTTGCTACCTTGACAGAGCAGTTCGCTTTGATGTTATCCCGACAAGCGAGGATACTATCTATGAGATTTCAACATTAGGCACAGCTGGTCAGGCTATTAGTGTAACAGGATATGATTATAAAGCTTATACCACTAATAATCTTCAGGTTGACACAGGAAATCAGGCAGTAAGCATTGATAATTCGATTAAAGGCTTTATGAACAATGGAACTACCGCTTATATGTATGATACTACAACTCTTACTGACAAAGTTTACACAGGTTCTGATATTCCTGCTCTTACAGGCGCTATAGGAACCGTTCTTGTTCAGGTAAATAAGACAACAAATGAATCTGTTGTTTTAGCAATTGAAGTATCAAAGGATAGTCCAGTAGTTTATATAACCCCGAATCAGGATTATGCTCAGATCATCAGCTACTCTATTGAATCCGGTTCTCAGAAGGGCTATCAGAAATACGGCGTTAACCTTGCGGTTAAGGGCCAGATCCAGACTCTTTATACAATTGAAGAGGCTACCACAACAACTACTGTAATTAAGAATGCTCTTAACACTGCTGTTGGTAACTTCGCTACTGTTCAGTTAACATCTGATAATAAGATTTCTGCTGTTACACCTGTAACAACTTATCCGACAGAAGATTCACTTTACGGTTGGGGCTTCGGTTATGTAAAATCCACTTATGGATCTTACGTTGAGTTTGGTGATGTTTCTGCTATAGGCGTAAGCAATGATTACTCAGTATCAAACGTTGTAATTGGTTCTTCCTCAAGTTACTTCACAGCTGACACCGATACACTTGTTTACACAATAGACGATTACGCTCCTGTAACTCTTACTGGTAAGACATTTGCTAACGCTATGGCTCAGGTTGAACCAGTTGTTGGTTCTAAAGCTGATCTGACTGCATCTTCAACATACAGCACATACATGGCTGTATATCATTGGTCAAAGGATCTTAAATCCGGAAATCGTGTTCTTGATGCGATTTACGTATTCACCACTCCTTCACAGCAGGTTAATTCTTTAGACGCTGAATAATTTTATCTCAAATAAAAAGAGACGGTCGATAGACCGTCTCTTTTTTTTTACTAATATAGCCATAATGCTAATGCGACAGATTATAAATATTAAAGGGATTAGGGGAGATTCACATGTTACAAAGAATGCTGTTTACAAAGTATTAAAAGTAAGAAGAAAATCAAGATGTCTAGGTTTTAAT
>JAUZPM010000048.1 GCA_030705925.1 Bacillota bacterium | reverse complement strand
TTTTTAAACAGGTTTTTGATTTGTTTTCGAGTAAGAACTGTCGGAGTCCCACCACCTATATACAAGCTGTCGACGTTGTAGGGTTTAGATGATTCGCCGTACTGCTTAATGTGAGCGAACAAAGCGGATAGGTATTCATCAGATGATGACAAATCGCAAACAGAATAAAAATCGCAATAATTACACTTTTTTTGGCAAAAGGGTATGTGGATATAAAGCCCCAAGTCTTTTATATTTTTATTATCTTTCATTTTACTCATCCAGCTTTAATACAGACATAAACGCTTCCTGCGGAACCTCGACGCTGCCGAGCTGACGCATACGTTTCTTGCCTTCCTTTTGTTTTTCAAGCAGCTTTTTCTTTCTTGTGATATCGCCGCCGTAACATTTTGCGAGCACGTCCTTGCGCATAGCCTTAACGGTTTCACGTGCAATAACCTTAGAACCAATAGCTGCCTGGATCGGAATTTCGAAAAGCTGGCGGGGTATATTATCTTTGAGCTTTTCAGCAATCCGGCGCGCTCTTGCATAGGCCTTCTCTGAATGCACTATGAAAGATAGGGCATCAACAGTTTCACCATTAAGTAATATATCAAGTTTAACAAGGCTTGACTCTGCATAGCCGAACATTTCATAATCAAAGGAGGCATATCCTTTCGTTCGGGACTTAAGAGCGTCAAAAAAGTCGTAAATTATCTCATTTAACGGAAGCTGATAGTGCAGGTTTACTCTATCAGCATCAATATATGTCATATTTTTAAATACGCCGCGCCGATCCTGGCATAACTCCATAATGTTGCCCACAAATTCTGAAGGTGTGATAATATTTGCGTTTACAATCGGTTCTTCTGCTTTAGCTATAAGTCCGGCTGACGGATAATTTGTCGGGTTATCGCACATAACTACCTGGCCGCTTGTTAGAGTAATCCTGTAAATAACACTTGGCGCAGTAGTGATAAGATCGAGATTATATTCACGCTCAAGCCTTTCTTGAATGATTTCCATATGCAAAAGCCCCAAAAAGCCACATCTGAAACCAAAGCCCAGCGCTATGGAAGTTTCCGGCTCAAATGACAGGGAGGCATCATTTAACTGGAGCTTTTCTAAAGCGTCTCGAAGATCGTTGTATTTTGCACCGTCAGCGGGATAGATTCCGCAAAATACCATTGAAGATACTTTTCTATACCCGGGGAGAGGCTTTGCGGCAGGGTTGTCCACTCTTGTGACTGTATCACCGACCTGTGTCTCTTTAACGTTTTTAATACTTGCGGTCAGATATCCAACCTCACCGGCGAATAAGCGGGAAGCGGGTTCGAATCCGTACGGCTTAAGGTATCCCACCTCGACTACGTCAAAGATTGCCCCTGTGGCCATCATTTTTATTTCGTCTCCTGCACCTACACTCCCGTCGAAGACGCGCATATATACAATTACGCCACGGTATGAATCGTAGTATGAATCAAATATAAGCGCTTTAAGAGGGGCATCGTCATCACCTTTTGGCGCAGGAATATCAGTGACGATTTTCTTAAGAACGGCATCAATGTTTATCCCACGCTTTGCAGAAATTAGTGGTGCATCTTCCGCCGGGATACCTATTATATCTTCTATTTCCTTAATTACTCTCTGCGGATCAGCAGCGGGCAGGTCTATTTTATTGATAACAGGTATTATTTCAAGATTAGCGTCTGCCGCAAGATATGTGTTTGCCAGCGTCTGAGCTTCTATACCTTGAGCAGCATCGACAACGAGCACCGCACCTTCGCATGCAGCAAGTGAACGTGATACTTCATAGTTAAAATCAACATGTCCCGGCGTGTCTATAAGATTAAGCTCATAAAGTTCACCATCATCAGCGCGATAGTTGATTTTAACAGCGCGTGCTTTGATGGTTATGCCTCTTTCCCTCTCAATGTCCATATTGTCAAGAAGCTGTTCATCCATTTCACGGGCGGAAACGGTTTCTGTAGCTTCAAGCAGTCTATCGGCAAGTGTTGATTTACCATGATCTATATGCGCAATGATTGAAAAATTGCGTATATGTTGACGATCCAAAAAATCACCTCAATAATCATTAACATGATAGAATATTATAGCATAGTGAATTATAAATTACAAAGAAATAAAAAGAAAAAGGGCGTCTTTATATTTCAAGACGGCCCCCGCATATCGAAGGTATACTATTTTTCAAATTTCTCAGCAAGCTCAGGCAATTTGCCATATGCATCCTTGGCAGAGTTTACAATTACACGCCCGCTTTCTTTTAGGTATCCAGGTATCAGACTTGAATAAAAACGCGCACCGGATTCATATACGTTTATAATCGGCTGCGTTACACTGTCAGATACTTTAAGGTTTTCATTGAATACTGTTATATTAGTTGCATTATTAGCTCTAAAAACTTTAAATGCCGGCTGGCCGTTATCACCCAAAAGCCCGCTGTCATTTGCAACTGCCATTAACGCTAGAAATGCGAGAAATACAACAGTTAAAAAGAATGAAAGAATAAAAGCTGTTTTGGGATTTTTCATACCATCACCTAATTATAATTATAAGTGACAGTATTATACCCATATTTTTTAGTTATTATCAGTTAGCAGTTTAGAAAGAGATTTTGCGCATATTTTAGCAGATTCAATAGCTTCGTCGAGACAATTGCCGGATGATCCAACCTCAAGAATGACAGCGCCGGTTCTAAGCTGTTGATTGTAACGGTCTTTACTTAGATCAATGGGGCGGGTGATGCCTGGATTTGATTCTTCAAGCAGCTTTGCCCAATGCGCAGCAAAGTTTAAATTATCGCGCCAGTTTTTATGTGAAAGTCCATTTTGCGGTGTCCCTACTACCAGCATGACCTGTGCAGCCGATTTGCCGCCTATATCAACAACAGGACGATATTTAATACCTTCTGAAGTTACGATCGAGTCACGGTGAACATCAACAATTACTCTGATTGAAGGATATTTATCAAGCCATTTTTGAGCGCCTTCGCCGCTTTTAGTATAAGCTGTGTTAAAATCCGGTCTGTCATACATCGTAGTATCGTGCACTGTTTCGATGCCGAGTTCTGTCAGCGTTTTTGCAAATGTTGAACCTACTGCAACTACATTCTGGTTTATATCTGTATTTCTGTCACTTTGGTTTGAATTATAAGTTGCGGCATTTTTTTCTGAGTAGCTTTCGCTGCCATGCGTGTGGATCACAAGCACTTGTGGCCCTTCTTTTTTACGCCCCAAAAGATTTAAAGGTGATTCCATTATTGATTTCAGGTCAACATCAAACTTTGTATGATTGCGAAGATAAACCCGTTCATTTGAAACATAGCCATTTTCAGCCTTGGGTGCCAGAGAAACAGAGACAAGAGGAAGTATTTTTCCCTTTTCTGATGAAGAGACACCTTCTGTTCCGTTCGAATTCTGATCGCCAAATCCCTGAGGTGAGTCGATCTTTACATTATCATTTGCTTTTTGACCAACTTTACCGTCAAATAGAACTCCCGCAACTTCTCCGCTGAATAATAGAAGAAGAAGAGCGATCAGAGCAATCGGTACTAGGGTCATCCCAACTGTCTTAAATTGGAGGGAAAACACCATAAAATTATGACGTCGTATTTTTCGTGACATGCTGACCTCCGATTTATTAGTAGACATTTATTTAAGCATTATACAATAAACCATATGAAATGAACCTTAGGTTTATGAAATTTGTCTGTAGTTTTTTCAAACCTAATCTGTTAAAATTTTTCATGTATATAAAAATATATATTCAGGGGTGCGAAATGAAAAAGCTGACTCTCTTTCCGATGCCTGCAAAAGTTGATGTTAAGGGAGGTACCTATAAGTTTTCTGATTGCGTTACGATTTCAATTTCAGCGGCTACAGAACGGATAAAAGCATCAGCCGAACTTCTCATAAATGAATTTTCTGATATTGGAATTAAAGCTGAAATCACAAACAATAATAATGGATCTATCGTGCTGAATAATTTTAATACAGTAGGGGAGGGATATATCCTTTCGATAGACAAACACGGAATTGTTATTAATGGAGGAGAAAAAGGAATTCTTTACGGGATTTCGACGATTCGTCAGTTATTAAGGACGGAGGGCAATACTCTTCCTTTTGTAAATATAGACGATAAACCCATTTTACCTGTTAGGGGTTTTTTGCTGGACATATCGCGTGGAAAAGTATGCACAATGGAAACGCTTAAAGAGGTCGCAAGACGCTGTGTCCTTTATAAAATAAATCAGCTTCAGCTTTACGTTGAACATTCATTTGCTTTTTCTTTTGCAGAGGAGATGTGGAAAAACAGAACTCCTATTACGGCTGATGAGATCAGAGAGTTTGATGAATACTGTGACACTCTCGGAATTGAACTCGTTCCATGCCTTGCAACGTTCGGACACCTTTATGAACTGCTTGAAATACAAAAGTATCGGTATCTGCGCGAAGTCGAAGTAGAGGAATATAAAAAAGCTTATTTTTTAAAACGTATGGCCCACCATACCCTTGATGTTTCAAATAATGACAGCTTTGAGCTTGTTAAGAAAATGATAGATGAATATGCGCCGCTCTTTAAATCGGACAAGTTCAATATATGCTGTGACGAAACGATGGATTTAGGGCTTGGCAAGTCAAAAGAGTTAGCAGAAAAGCTTGGAGTAGGGAAAATTTATGTTGATTTTCTAAATAGAATAATTGATTATGCCAGAAAATATAAAAGTGAAATTCAATTTTGGGGAGACATAATAGTTCAGCACCCTGAGCTTATAAAAGATATCAGACCAGGCTGCGTTTTCTTAAACTGGGGTTACGGCGCTGAAATTAAAGATGATAAGACAAAAATATTTGCAGATTCCGGGGTTCGCCAAGTGGTTTGCCCAGGAACTAATGGCTGGAACAAGATATTTAACAACATTACTAATGGTTTTTCAAATATCAATATAAGTGTTTCATATGCTTTAAAATATAAGGCAGAAGGGATTCTAAATACTGATTGGGGAGACTACGGTCATATTAATCCGATTTCAACGTCATTTCCTGGTTTGGCATACGGCGGCGGTTTGGCGTGGAATTATACTGGTTCTGACATTCAGGAATACGACCGTGCTATTTCAATTATTGATTTTGGGGACGAAAGAATACTGCCGCTTATGAAAAAAGCTGGTGAAGCTGCGAAAGTTTCATGGGCAAACATAGTAAGATGGTATTATTATGATCGTGGAGAGCTTGATGAATTCTTTGTTCAAAAATACGGAAAAGGATTGGACAGGCTTAATCTTGCTTCTGGTGAACTTGATGACAATATTAGCAGATTAAAAGAAATCAACGAAGCTCTTGAGGCATTGAAAGACAGCGTTTGTGATCGGTCGAAGGAGGATTTAACAGAAACTTTGGTTGCAATCCGAGGCCTTGTTGCAACACAGATGTGGGCACATACTATGCTTTCGGGTAAAGGCAAAAAAGATAGTGGGGTTGCGGCTAAACTTGATGAATTTGCAAATGATTTGTCTGTTGAATGGCACAGACGTTATAAAAAAACCGATCTTAGGTTTTTGCTTGATATAATTTCATATATAGCAAACCGGATAAGGTAGTTATTTGAGGTTATGATGAATACACGTGAATTATCGGACAAGTATGCAAAAAGTGATGACGAACGTCTTTTGATTGCGAAAATTTATGATCTTGTACGTTTTGCGGATGACAGGCATACGGTGTGTTTTTCATCATTTCTTACGCCATATGAGCAGACCTTACTGAAAAAAGTTTCAGAATTCAAGAATTACGCAAACATAAATTTTGATGGCGGATATGCTGACGCTGAGAGACGAATCGCTGTTGTAATGCCACTCGGCTTTGAAACAGAATATAAAGTGCCGATTATAGCATTAACAATAAATTATAAGGGACAGCGATTGTCACACAGAGATATTTTAGGGTCTGTCTTAGGGCTTGGCATAAAACGCGAAACTATTGGTGATATTCTTGATCAAAATGAACCGCAGATAGTTTTTGTAGCTGAAAAAATGGCTGATTTTTTGATGCAGAATGCAAAAAAAGCTGGAAAAGCTGAAATTAGCCTTTTAATCGCGTCTGACGATATTGAAATATCCAGTCCTAATTTTAAAGAGATTTCTGCTACTGTTGCTTCTCTGCGCATCGATTCAGTTATATCTGAGGGCTTTTCAATTTCACGCTCTAAAGCAGTTGATGCTGTTAAGCTAAAAAGAGTATTTCTTAATTACGTTGAGGTATCTTCACCTTCAAAGGAAGTCTCTGAGGGGGATAAAATATCATTAAGAGGTCTTGGAAAAATCCGGCTTGCTAAAGTTGGAGGAAAAAGCCGGAAAGATAGAATATTTGTTACAATAGAACGATATGTATAAATTAATATCGAAAATTGCTATTTTTTTATGAACTCTATACTTGAAATCTAATTTGCATAAATAGTATAATAGTAAAAATAATTAGCGATAGATAGAGAGGAAATTATTTTATGTCGAGCTTTTTTGATAACAAAATGTTTGGCGAAGGACTGACATTTGATGATGTGTTGCTTGTCCCTGCAAAATCGGATGTATTGCCGAAAGATATAAACATAACAACCAACTTGACCAGGAAGATCCGCCTGAATATCCCTGTTATGTCCGCTGCAATGGATACAGTTACGGAATACCGGATGGCTATAGCTGTAGCGCGCGAAGGCGGAATCGGAATTATCCATAAGAACATGTCTATTGAACAGCAGGCTGAACAGGTCGATAAGGTTAAACGAAGTGAGAATGGCGTTATTACAAATCCTTTCTATTTGTCTCCAGATCACTATGTCTATGAAGCAAATGAACTGATGGGTAAGTATAAGATTTCCGGTGTGCCAATATGCGACGGTATGAAACTTGTTGGAATCCTTACTAACCGCGATCTTAGATTTATTACTGATTATTCAATAAGAATCGCAGATGTCATGACAAAGGACAAATTAGTTACAGCCCCGGTTGGAACGACGCTCGAACAGGCTCAGGCTATTTTGTGCAGACACAAGATAGAAAAATTGCCGCTTGTTGATGAAGAGGGCAATTTAAAGGGCCTTATTACAATTAAGGATATTGAAAAAGCTGAAAAATATCCTAATTCTGCGAGAGATGAAAACGGCCGCCTCTTATGCGGAGCGGCGATAGGTGTTACAAGCGACGTTTTAGATCGTGCTGAGGCGCTTATTAATGCTAACGTTGACGTCTTAGTGCTGGATTCGGCGCATGGTCATTCAGCAAACATTATAAACTGTGTGCGCAAAGTAAAAGCAAAGTATCCGACCACCCAACTGATTGCCGGCAATATCGCAACGGCAGATGCGGCCCGTGAACTTATAGAGACAGGGGTAGATGCTATCAAGGTTGGAATCGGACCAGGATCTATATGTACAACGAGAGTTGTTGCGGGCATTGGTGTTCCTCAGATTACTGCAGTTGCGGAAGCGGCAAGTGTTGCTATGAAACTTGGAATACCGGTCATTGCTGACGGCGGAATCAAATATTCAGGTGATATTACTAAAGCGATAGCTGCCGGTGCGGATGTTATTATGCTTGGGTCACTTTTAGCAGGGTGTGAAGAAAGCCCTGGCGACAGTGAAATATATCAGGGAAGACAGTTTAAAGTATACAGAGGGATGGGATCTCTTGCTGCCATGAATAAAGGCTCTAGAGACAGATATTTTCAGGAGGATAATAAAAAATTAGTTCCTGAAGGCGTTGAGGGTCGAGTGCCGTATAAGGGCTTAGTTTCAGAAACACTGTATCAGCTTATGGGCGGACTACGTTCCGGTATGGGATACTGTGGGACAAAGTCGATAGAACAACTTAAGATCAACGGAAAGTTCATTAAGATAACAGGCGCAGGACTTAAAGAAAGCCATCCGCATGATATTTATATAACTAAAGAGGCACCGAATTATTCAGTCAATCCATAAATAATATACAAGCAATTTAATTAGGTGAGGTGTTAAAATTATGAAACTTGATCCAAACAGTAAAACTTATAAGAATCTTGCAAATGCTTTTGCAGGCGAATCACAGGCAAGAAACAAGTATACTTACTATGCATCAAAGGCTAAAAAAGACGGATATGAGCAGATAGCAGCGCTTTTTGAGGAAACAGCCGGTAATGAGAGAGAACATGCAAAGATGTGGTTTAAACTCTTTCACGGTATAGGGAGTACTCTTGAAAATCTTGAAGATGCAGCTAGCGGTGAAAATTTCGAATGGACAGATATGTATGTTACTTTCGCTAAAGAGGCAAGGGAAGAAGGCTATAATGATATAGCTGGCTTGTTTGAAAAGGTTGCAGCAATTGAAAAACACCATGAAGAGAGATATAAGAAACTCGCTGAAAATGTCAAAGACGGGCATGTTTTTGTGAAAGTGACTGAGACGGTTTGGGTATGCAGAAACTGCGGGCATCTTTATGTTGGAAAAGAGGCGCCTGAGGTTTGCCCAACCTGCGCTCATCCAAAATCATATTTTGAAGTTTATAACAGCAATTTTTAATTGGACAAGCAGTAATTATTATAAAAAGCAGGCAGGATTATTATCCTGCCTGCTTTTTAGTATTTAATTGGGAGGAGGGAATTGTTATTTTATTCTTGACGGAAGGGATGAAACTAAAGAAAAAGCATCTACCGATAATCCGTCGAGAAGGCTCATGGCTTCATCAAGTGATTTGCGCAAAGCCTCAGCCGCCGCTTGCTGGTTGGCTGCCGCCTCAATGAAACGGTTGCAGACAAAGTCACGGTCTTCTCTGGCGGCTGACATAAGCATTTCAAGTTTTTTACGCATGATCTCTTTTTCGTCTAATGCCTTTTGAAATGCAGAAGAGAGGGTGTCATTTTCAGCATTTTTAGCATTTAGTGCTGATGTCAAGCCTTTTACCTTTGCAGCAAACATGCATATTTTATCCTCGGCTTCCGAGAGTTTAGAGCATGTGACAGCATACTTTTCAATACTAAAATCTTCACCTTCAGGCAAAAGTGAAAGTTTTTGCTGCATTTCAATATTTGACTGTTCAAGCCTGATTTTTTCGGCATTTAATTTGGAATAATCAGCAGAAAGATTTTCTGCATTTTCTGAACTTTCTTTCTCCTTTGCTGCGATACGGTTTCTTTCAGCAACTAATGAATCAATTCTGGCTTTAAGCTCTTCAGTTTTAGCGCTATAGTTTTCTTGAGCCTCCTTAAGACTTAGCTCAAGCTGGTCTATATAGTCTTTAACGGCATTTTTATCGTACCCGCCGAATAGCTTTTGTTTGAAAGAAATGCCCGTATCCTTGTTTCGAAGTTCAAAAACGTTACTCATATTAAACCTCTCTATATTCTAAAAAAGTATCTTCTTTAATGCAGTAGCTTTCTAATGTACCGGCAGCAAGCTCGAGAACGCTGTCGGCTTTTTTTATTAACGGGCTTATACGGTTAGGAGGCATATAGCTTTTAGCATAAACGACTTTGCCGCTTGAAAGAAAAACTATATCGATGGGGAAATGCATGCCAAACGTATGAACCTGATTGCAGGGGGTAATAAGCAGTCCCTTGCCCATGTCTGGCTTTTTCTGATTTAACATTCCTATGAGACGTTTTAGAAATGTATTTGCAACTGAGACTGTAATACCGTTAAGAGTGATTTTATTCATAATATTCTTCCTTTTTAACCGAACTGTTTCATCAGGCGGATTATTGTCGGACCAAGCAGTATTATAAAAATGACAGGAAACACGAAAACGACCATTGGAAGCATCATCTTTACCGGAGCTTTCATACCTTTTTCCTGGGCTCTTTGCTTTCTCTCTGCTCTAAGCTGTGCTGCCTGTGAACGAAGCACATTCTTAAGTGGTATTCCAAGCTGGTCTGATTGAATGATAGATGATGTAAAAGCCTTTAGCTCAGGAATGTCTGTACGATCTCCGAGCGCTTTCAAAGCTTCTCTTCTGACACGTCCCATCTGAAGCTCTCCGGCAAGCAGCGAAAGTTCATCAATTAATGGGCCTTTAAACGCATTTATAACATGAGTCAGAGCTGCATCAAAGCTAAGACCTGCTTCTATACTTACGCTCAGAATGTCAATCACTGCAGGAAGCTGATGCCTCATTGAGGCTTGCCTAGAAGAAATTCTGAATTTTAAAAAATATCGGGGAAAAAGAATAGCTATGATACTTCCAAAAATCAGTATAAGGAGCTTAAACGATGTATTTTTGACCACTATTATTGAAGCAAATAACAAAATCATATAGACAATGATTACAGCAAGTTTGATGAATGAATATTCTTCAGGCTCAATGAAAATGCCCGCAAGTCTGAGTTCGTGGGCCAGCGCATTGTCGCTTTTGCCACTTTTTTTATGTTTTATTAAGTGTGATAATAATTTTGTAGTTTTCTTATATACAGGTATAACAATCCTTCTAACAAGGCTTTTCTCAAGCTCTTCTTCTAAGGCATTTCCGGATACTCCGCTTATCATTTTGAGCCGATGGTCATGTATGTCGATTCTATTTCCCGCTCCTGACAGTGCTATTGAAAAGATGCAAAACATCAGAAGCGCTGAGGAAAGTGTGAGAAACATATTTTTCTCCTTTAGCTTAATATTTGATGCTTACTATATGCCTTACAAAGAGAAAACCGATAAATTCCATAACACCTGCAACAATTAGCATGTGAATACCAGTGCTTGTATTAAAAAAACTCTCTATATATCCTGGGTTCAGCAGCATAAGAAGAAGCGCTATCCCAATAGGCAGACAACCAATGACTATTCCCGACGCGCGACCGGTTGCGGTCAAGACCCTAATGTCATCTTTAAGCTTTATTCGCTCTTGTATGGTGCTTGAAATTGTTTCTAATATTTCTGATAAATTTCCGCCGACTTGCCGTTGTATTAAAACAGCAGATACAAGCAGCATTAAATCCTCGCTTGGAACACGCTTTGACAGACTTTCCATTGCACGTTCAAAACTGCTGCCCAGTCGGATTTCCCGTAAAGTTCTTAGAAATTCTCCAGAAATGGGATCAGACATTTCCGAAGCGATGCTTTCCATTGCCTGAATAAATGTCAAACCAGAACGAAGACAGTTGCATGCTACCATCAGGGCATCTCCCAGCTGTTTTTCGAATAAGAGAATCCTTTTAGCTTTTTTACGTCTTACTATCAAGGGAGGCGTAATTAGCCCGATTGCAGCAAGACCGATCACAGTTACTATACTGCCTCTTGCCATTGCAACTAAAGCCGCGGGTATCACGGCTAAAATGATCCAAAGAGTTAAATATTCCTCTGGCCGCATTATGATGCCTGCTGTTGACAGTTCTGCCGCAAGTGAAGAAAAAAACTTAAGACTCGGTTTTTTAACAGCGCTGTTCTGCTTGCTTTTTTTGGGGCTTATTTGCTGGCGGTTGCCCGAAAGAGCTTTAAGTCTGCGGTCGATCAAAATCTTATTAGCGAATAGAGAATTTAGTATTATTATAAATATAAATGCTGAAAGACCAGTTATAGAAAAAATCAGCAATAACATATTTAACTCCATTCTACGTTTTAATTATCATGAAACCAGTCATCATATATCGGAATACCGCTTGAACGTATTTTTTCAACACAGATGGGTCTTACTCCGGTGCTTTTGAAATGCCCGCGAAATCTGCCGAGACTGTCAAGCTGCCCATCGGTTTCATAAACAAAAATATCCTGCATGGATACAACGTCACCTTCCATGCCGGTCACTTCTGTAATATTTGTTATTTTTCTTGTACCATCGCGAAGTCTTGACTGTTGGACTATTACGTCGACAGCTGATGCAATCTGATCGCGGACGGCTTTAAGCGGCAATTCGATTCCTGCCATCATAACCATAGTTTCAATTCGTGCTATGGTATCGCGGGGTGAATTTGCATGGGTTGTAGTCATTGAACCGTCATGCCCTGTATTCATCGCCTGAAGCATGTCTAGCGCTTCTCCTGAACGAACTTCGCCCACAATAATTCGGTCTGGGCGCATTCTAAGACAGTTTCTGACAAGATCTCTTATGGTGATCTGCCCCTTTCCTTCAAGATTAGGAGGGCGACTTTCAAGAGTTATAATATGTGACTGATGAAGCTGAAGCTCAGCGGCATCTTCAACAGTAACGATTCGCTCGTCAGCCTGAATAAAAGATGATAATACATTTAAAAGCGTGGTTTTGCCGCTTCCTGTACCTCCGGAAACGATTATATTCAGATGCCCCTTAACGCAGGCATCTAAAAATGCCATCATTTTTGGAGTCAGTGATCCAAAATCAATAAGGTTTTGAGCGGTAATAGGTTTTTTTGAAAATTTTCTTATTGTAATCACAGGACCAACAAGAGATAGGGGAGGGATTATAACATTGACACGCGAGCCGTCAGCAAGCCTTGCATCAACCATAGGACTTGCTTCATCAATATGCCGGCCGATAGCTGATACTATTCGGTCTATAACATTCATTAACTGGGTTTCATCTCTGAATGTTACTCCAGACAGCTGCAGCTTCCCGTTTTTTTCAATGTAAACTTGAGAGGGACCGTTAACCATAATTTCAGTTACTGATGGATCGTTTAAAAGATCTTCAATTGGTCCGCATCCCATTATATCGTTGTATAATGCCGTTGAAATGCGTGTACGCTCGGTTCTTGGGATTGATGCGCCTTCGGTTTCAATCAGTTCATCAATAGTCGATTTGACGACTTCTGAGGCAGCTCCGCCTGCAGACTCTGAGCCAAGTTTGTCAATTATAAGGTCGTGCAGTTTTTGCTCAAGCGGAGCATATGTATCCAAAACAGGTGCAGTTCGTACAGCATTACTATCCTGTTCAGGTGAATTAATATGCTGAATTTTTTCAAGCAGTCCCATTTAATAACTCCATTAATTGCGATTTCAGGCTTCCTCAGTAGTCAGTTTGACAGCGAGCGCTGAAAATTCTTTTGCAAGTTTGGAATGGGGAAGTGCACAGACAACAGGTGTTCCACGGTTTAAACAATCAAGGGCAGTGCGATTGTCACTCTTGATCCTTGCAAAAATCGGCATATCGAGCATCTGTTCAACGTCCTTTACGGTTATCATACTTGGTTGTTCGCAGTTTATTACTATTCTCAGCTTGTCCCTCTGCTGGAGAGAAGCAAATGTCCCGACACATGAACGTGCGTTTTTCAAAGTGGAAATATCGACACCTGCAACAAGAAGTATACGATCGGAACACTCTATTGCAGCCAGTGTAGTATCATTAAAAGAGGGTGGCGTATCAATAATAATAAAATCAAAGGCGGTTCTCATAATACCTATGATAGTCTCTATGTGATGAGCAGTTATATAATCCGCACATTCTGGACTTTTAGGAGCACATAGAACATTGATTCCGCTGTGGTGAAGCAGGCAGAAGCTTTTAACAGTATCGACATCAAGAGAACCCTGTTCCTGAACCAGTTCAGCGATTGTGTCTTTAGGCTCCATGTCAAGCATAAGTCCTACATCTCCGAACTGAAGGTCGGCATCTAAAATGGCAACTCGCTTGCCCATCCTTGCAAGAGCTGTGGCTATGTTTACTGCTATTGTTGTTTTTCCGACGCCGCCTTTCCCAGAAAAAACAGTTACAACAGTTCCGCGGGTGTAACGTTGGCTGCTGGTGCTTTTCATTCTTGAACGTTCGGCTTCAACTGCGGGAATAATAATTCTTAATATGTTTTCAGTTTTGTCGCTTACTGCGAATACTCCGCGCATGCCTGAACGCATCGCCATACTCATGAGATTAGCATCTACTTCTTCCGCGGCTAGGAGCATTGGACATCCTGCTAGACTTTCTGATATCTTACCTGCTGTGCTGAAAACTCCTTCGTCAGAAAGAAAGATAACGGCATCAGGGCGGAGAGCGACAGCTTTTTGAATTTGATTTGTTTCGAAAGTGCCTGTAACTCCGCTTTGATCACTGGAAAGAACCGACCGGAGTAAAGAGCGTCTATTTTCATCGTCGCCAATTATAACAAGTTTGAGCTTTTCCATAGTTTCTCCTTAGAGATTAAGGCGTAAATGTCGTTTCCGAAACGTTGCTGCTGTCAAGCGGCGCTCGGAGAACAAGCATTATTTTTCCATATGTAAGTGCGTAATCAATTTTAAGTGAGTCAGATGTTGAAACAGCTAAAGTTACAGATTTGTAGCCTTTTGTGCCTTCTTCTGCATTTGCTGTGCTGAGAGCGATTACTTTAGCATTTTGGACAAGGATAGCAGTTGTTTGTATGCTGTTCTTTAAATAGGAAGCAAGAACGTCAACATGATCTCCCTTTTTAATATATCCTGATATGCCTGTGATATCATCAACCCCAAGTGAGATAGCTCTTTGACCCTGCTCAAGCGTATAGGAGAGCTGCGAGTTCGAGCCGCCTGTCTTATCGCCTAGTTTATCAGGTATGATGTATTCACCGGAGACAAGGGGGTATCGGGTTATTTTACCGGTAACCTTTGAAATATCGACAGCTGCTTTTCCGGCGGCTTCTTTTTGAATGGGAACTAATTTAAGCATGTCGGATGTTATCTGGGTATTTTCAGGTATGTCCTTTGCAGCGGCTACTGCTGTTATTTCACCGTCAGCCGTGTGCTTTTCAAGCTTAGAAGCAAAGTTATAAACGGCAAGACCTGTAAGTATTGCAAATATTGTTGCAAAAAGATAAATCTTTTTCACGACATCTACTCCTAAGTTTATCCTATAAGATTAAGACTGGTTATTCCAAAGTCAGTATCATTATTGTCGTATTCGCTAGAATGCAGCACCATTTTAGAATAACTTCCGATGACCTCACCAAATTCATTCGTGGTTTCTAAAACAAATGCGGCAAATCCATCTATTTTAACACTTCTGCCGTCTACGTTTTCAAAAATAATAACTTTAATTACCCTAGGGCAGTCATTTACAAAATGCTCAGGCGTACATCCCCCTTCTCCGGAGAAATGCGTACACTGTCCAAGACGCTCTGCCAAGGCTGTGTTTGTTGGACCTGCCATATTACCGCTTTCAATAGGGAGGATATCGCCTACATTCAAATTCCCGCCATAACCAAATGCAAGCCAGGTGGAAAAATCACGCGCGCCTCCGCCTTGCAAACCATCTAAATCAAGCGCTCCGAAAAAACCTTCAGTGCCTCCTCCGCCTGAATACTTAAGAACAATGTGCTGAGTATTGCCTGAGGCAACAGCTGATTCAAATGCGCTTTTTTCGACGCCCAGTGGCACGGCGTCAGGAATAGATTTTATAGCTGAAGCTTGAACTGTTGCACTTTTTACAACATTAGCCATATTCCTTCCGGTAAGCCCGCCAAAGGCCAGTTGGGCACTTGCAGGGATTTTTACAGTCAAAGTTGTATATTTTCCGGCTTTAAGTCCTCCAAATGTCACATTATCGGTTGAAAGACCGCTGAATCCATTTTTTTCAGCACATTCGACTGCTTTATTTATTATTTCATTTTGAAGCTCGCTGTCATTTTCGCCTACGGGCAGTTTCACTCCGGCAGAATAAGCTGCTGCGTCTGCGGCATTCTGCACTTTTGCGACCTCGATTTCAGCAGTTCCTATATCAACGACAAGTGCCGTTGCCAAAAGCAAGGCGGTCATTGAAATTGCGACAATTATAATGACAGATCCCTTTTCGTTAAGGAAAAGGGACTTTGCTGTTAACATTCAATCACCCCGCTGCCATAACAGTTGATGATGAAAGTGTTAAAATCTGCCCTCCAAGGAATATGCCCGAAATCGGGGTCAATACCTGAATAGGACTTGAAACAGTTACATTGGTATCTCCATCTGAATCATATGTAACACTTACAGTCAATTTATCTCTTAAAAAAGTTGGAGCAGATTCTTTAACTTTACTACAGACAATCGCCTGAATATTGCTGTCATTAGTGAACATAGCTGTACGGGCACCCTCACGGCTGCAATTTGATATTATAAGTTTGTTTGAGTATATCCACCCAAAATCAAGTATGCCGCATAAAAGTGACAGCAGTATGGGCAGAGTAATAGCAAGTTCAACAATTGCCTGACCATTTTCCTTTTTAAAAAAACGTTTCATACGGCACCTCCTTTTGAGACCTAAGACGCAAAATTTATATTTTGCGTCTTAGGTCCCACCTGTAGTATAACTACAGGCGGATTAAGATATTACGTTGCAGCGCTGGTCAGCCCGTCTAAAGCTTTTTGGAAAACAGCTACGATCTGAGGCCCGAAGAGCAGGATTACTGCAATTGCAGCAACAGATATCAGTCCGATTATAAGACCATACTCAACCATACCTTGCCCGTCTTCAGACTCAAAAATATTTTTCGCTTCTAAAAATAACATCCACATTATAAAAACCCCCTTTATAAAATTTTAAAATTTATTTTTATATTGCTCCCTTAAGTAAAATAAACGCTAATATAAATCCCATCGACATGTAAGGGCCCATAGCTACACTTGTTTTAAGACTTCTTTTTTTTGAAAAAATAATACTGACTGAGTAAAAGAAGAAAAGTAACGACATGATGATAAAAGCTATAAGTGAATAATACAATCCTAAACAAAAACCTATTGATGCTGCATATTTTACATCCCCTGCACCTGCTTGCCTGCCTATTAAGAATGGTGCCAGAAAAGCGCCTCCGCTTGCAACCAAGCCTAA